>NZ_JBHSPA010000057.1:0-171567 GCF_042656245.1 Nonomuraea insulae | reverse complement strand
TTAGACGCCCGCGGGCGGGGGTTGTGGCTGACGAGCATGTTGTGCGATCTGATCACGATCGTCTCCGGCCCCGCCGGCACGACCGTGACCTTCGCCGCCGTCCGCGAATGAACCTACGAGCGGGCCGCCGAGATCCAGGAGGCGTGCAGGTCGGCGTACACGCCGGGCTCCCCGACCAGCTCCGCGTGCGGCCCCCGCTGCACCAGGCGGCCGGCGTCGAAGACCAGGACCTCGTCGGCGTTCTCCGCCGTGGACAGCCGGTGCGCGATCGAGATGGCCGTCCTGCCCCGGGTGACGCCTTCCAGGGCGCGCGCCAGGCGTACCTCTGTGGCGGGATCCACCGCGGAGGTGGCCTCGTCGAGCAGGAGGAGGTCGGGGTCGGCGAGGTAGGCGCGGGCCAGGGCGACGAGCTGGCGCTCGCCCGCCGACAGTGACTCGCCGCGCTGGCCGACCGGCGTGTCGAGGCCGGCGGGCAGGCCCTCCAGCCAGTCGGTCAGGCCCAGCTCGGTCAGCGCCAGCTCGATCTCCTCGGTGGTGGCCGAGGGCTTGCCGTAGCGGATGTTCGCCTCCAGCGTCCCGTCGAACAGGAAACCGTCCTGCGGGACCATGACGATGCGTTCGCGCAGCGAGGAGAAGCGCACGTCGCGCAGGTCGTGGCCGTCCACGGTGACACGCCCCGCGCCGGGGTCCATGAGCCTGGTCAGGAGCTTGGCGAACGTCGTCTTGCCCGAGCCGGTCTCCCCGACCACGGCGACGCGGGAGCGGGGCGGGATCCTGAGGTCGACCTCGTACAGCACGGGCGCGCCGCCGGGGTAGGAGAAGTGCACGTTCTCGAAGGCGACGTCGATGGGGCCGCGGGGCAGCTCCACGCCCTTGTCACCGGGGTCGGCCACGTCGGGCGGGGTGTCGATGACGCCCAGGATGCGGCGCCAGCCGGCGATCGCGTTCTGGGCCTCGTTCAGCACCTCGGTGGCGGTCTGCAGCGGCGAGACGAACAGCGTCACCAGGAACAGGAACGCCACCAGCCGCCCCTGCGTGATCTCGCCCGACAACCCCAGCCGCACGCCGAGCAGCACGATGCCGGCGATGGCGACGGCGGCCACGATCTCGGTGAGCGGGAAGACGAAGCCGACGATGGTCTGCGCCCTGGTCTGGGCCTTCCTGTTGGCGTTCACGGCCTGGTCGATGCGCTCGGCGGTGCGGCGCTCGGAGGCGTAGGCCCTGATGACGGTGGCGCCGACGACGGACTCGCTGACCGCCGCCAGCATGTCGCCGGTGCGTTCGCGCACCGTCGTGTACGCCCGCGACAGCAGCCGCTGGAAACGCGGCAGGGCGATCATCAGCGGGACGAAGCAGGCCCAGACCAGCAGCGTGAGCTGCCAGGAGTAGACGAACATCAGCACGGTGGCCACGAAGAGCTGGCCGAACGCCACGATGATCATCAGCCCGCCCCACTGCATGAACGTGCTGATCTGGTCGATGTCGTTGGTGACACGGGAGACCAGGGCGCCGCGGCGTTCGGTGTTCTGGGTGAGCACGGACAGGTCGTGGACGTGACGGAAGCCGCGTACGCGCAGGGTGGCCAGGGAGGATTCGGTGGCCTTGTAGAGGCGGACGTTCATGACGTACCCGGCCAGGGCGGTGAGCACCACCGCGGCGGCGCAGATCAGGACGGCGCGGGTGATGTACGGGATGTCGGGCGTGCCGGTCTTGAGGCCCGTGTCGATCGTCTGCTGGACCGCCACCGGCACGATGACCTTGCCGAGGGTCGCGATCACGGCCAGCGCCAGCGTGCCCGCCAGGCCCTTGCGGAACTCGGGGGTGAGCGAGAGCCCCTGGCGGACGGTGGCCAGCGCGGAACGTTCCGAGTCGCTCTGGATGCTCTGCGCGGTCATGCGCTGACCTCTTCTTCCTCTATCGGCGGGATGTCGATGGCGGCCCGCTCGGCCTCCTCGCGCTCGTAGGCGGTCACCAGGTTCCGGTAGCCGACGCAGCGCCGGATCAGCTCATCGTGCGGCCCCCGGTCCACGACGCGGCCCCGGTCGAGGTAGACGACCTCGTCGGCCAGCGCGATCGTGGCCATCCGGTAGGCGACGACCACGACGGTGGACGCTTCCGCGGCGTCGCGCAGGCCGTACAGGATCTTGGCTTCGACCTGGGGGTCCACGCTGGAGGTGGCGTCGTCGAGGATGAGCAGGCGGGGGCGGCGCACGACCGCGCGGGCCAGCGCGAGGCGCTGGCGCTGGCCGCCGGACAGGGTGGCGCCGCGCTCGCCGATCCGGGTGTCGAGGCCGGCGGGCAGGCGGCCGACGAAACCGTCGGCCTGGGCCAGCCGCAGGGCGGCCCACACGTCATCGTCGGCACTGTCGTCGGCGCTGCCTGTGCTGCCTGTGCTGCCTGCGCTGTCGTCGGTGCTGTCGGTGCTGTCGGCGCCCAGCGCGACGTTGCCGCGTACGGTGTCGTCGAACAGGAACGTCTGCTGCGGCACCAGCGCCACCGAGCCTGCCACGCCGCCGTAGGGCAGCTCCCGCAGGTCCACGCCGTCGAGCAGCACCCGGCCCGAGCCGGGGTCGACCAGGCGGGCGAGAAGCTGGACCAGCGTGGACTTGCCCGACCCCGTGGGGCCGACGAGGGCGATCGTGCGCCCCGCGGGCACGTCGAAGGTGACGTCGTGCAGCACCTGGGCCTTGCCGTAGGCGTAGGAGAGGCCTGAGACCTCCAGCGCGGCCGGTTCCGTCGAGGTGGTGGCCGTGGCGCCGTACTCCATGGAGCCCGTCGCCTCCAGCACGGCCTGCACCCGCTGCCAGCCGACGACGCTGCGCGGCAGCTCGGCCAGCACCCAGCCGAGCGCCCTGATGGGGAAGGCCAGCAGCGTGAACAGGTAGGCCACCTGCACCAGCCCGCCCGCGTCGATCGCGCCCGCGGACAGGCGGACCGCGCCGACGGCCAGCACCGCGAGCACGCCGAGCGTGGGCAGCGCCTCCAGCATCGGGTCGAACAGCCCGCGCACGCGCCCGACGGCGATGTTGGCGTCGCGCAGTTCGTGGGCGCGCCGCTGGAACCGCTCGGTCTCCAGGTCCTCGCGGCCGAGCGTCTTGATGACGAGCGCGCCGTCGAAGCTCTCGTGCGCGATCTCGCTGACCTCGGCGCGCAGTTGCTGGGCGCGGGTGGCGAGCGGGCTGAGCCTGCGCTGGTAGATCAGGTTGAGCACGGCGATGGCCGGGAAGATGAGGAACCCCACGAGCGCGAGCACGAGATCGGTGAACACCATCGCGATCGCGGCGGTGAACAACATGACGATCACGCCCACGGCCATCGGCAGCGGCGCGAGCGGCGCCCAGGCGGCCTCGGCGTCGGCGCTGGCGTTCGACAGGAGCTGCCCGGTCGGGTGCCGGTGGTGCCACGACAGCGGCAGCCTCAGGTACTGCTTGGTCACGTCGCGGCGCGACCTGGCCTGCATGCGGTACTGCATGACGCCGGCCAGGATGCGCCGCCCGGCCACGCCGAGCGCCTTCAGCAGCGCCGTGCCCAGGATCAGCAGCGTGCCGGTCCAGAGCGCGCCCGCCGCGACGTCGCCATTGTTGAACGAGGGCAGCAGCACGTTCTGCGTCGCCCAGCCGAGTGCCCAGGCGGAGGCGACGGTCATGCCGCCGTACACCGCGCTGGCCAGGACGGCCAGCGTGAACACCGCCTTCTCGGTACGGATGGCCACCCCAAGGACGCGGAGCCCTTGACGCATCACGGCCGAGGTGACCTTGCTCGCCACTCGGGGGATTCCTCTCAGATCTGACGTATATCCGTATGTCAGTATCACGTCTGATCACTCCGTTATTCCCGGCGGTAGGGTTGGGCCCGTGACTCACGCTCGTGGCGAACGCTCCGCGCTCTGCGACCTGCTCGACCGCCTCGGCCCGGACGAGCCCACCCTCTGCACGGGCTGGACCACCTCCGACCTGGCCGCCCACCTCGTGGTGCGCGAGCGCAGACCCGACGCGATGGCCGGCATCGCGCTCAAGCCCCTGGCCGGCTACACCGCCTCCGTACAGAACCGCCTCAAGGCCCGGCACTCGTGGCCCGAGCTGGTCGGCCTGGCCCGCGAGCCCGGCGGCGTCTACCGCCTGCTGCCCGCCCTCGACGAGGCCGTCAACACGCTCGAATACTTCGTGCACCACGAGGACGTGCGCCGCGCCCAGCCCGAGTGGGAGCCCCGCGAGCTGCCCCCCGACCTCGAGCAGCTCATCTGGAAGCGGGTCTCGAGCGGCGCCCGCCTGATGCTGCGCCGCTCGCCCGTGGGCGTGGTGCTGCACCGGCTCGGCGGCGGCGTCGTGCTCGGCGGCCCCAAGGGGAGCTCACGGGTGGAGGTCACCGGCCGGGCGGCCGAACTGCTGATGTTCTGCTTCGGGCGGCAGGCCCACGCCAGGGTGGAGCTCACCGGCGAACCCCAGGCCGTCGCCGCGCTGCGCGAGGCCACTCTGGGCGTCTGACCTTCCATCTTGCCCAGTACGGAAATCCCGGCGCGGTAGGCGCTCGCGCGCAAACTCAACCCCGTACCATGGCATAGGAAAGAAGCCCCCCGGTTAGGATCATGTACATCTTCACAGAAGATGCCTAGTGATCGCCCAGATCCGGGTATATACGGCTGGGAATGGACTGCAGGAGGCCCCCCATGCAGGTCAAGAAGGTGATCACGTACGTGGCTGTTGCGTTCGTGGTCTTCTACCTGTTCACCCGGCCGGCCCAAGCCGCCGCCGCGGTCAACGGTGTGTTCGACGGAATTCTTCAGGGAGCCAATCAGTTGGCCGTGTTCTTCTCGAGTGTTCTGACCTGACGGATGGTTCTGTCTGCGTCAGGTGCTTCCCCGCGCTGCCAGATCGTGTTACGCAGGCAGGATGAGAGATCGCCCTAGCGGCACCAAGATCAATCAGCTCGACCCCAATGCGCGGCGCATCCTCGAGCGAACTGAGCTCGAGGGCATCGAGCTGATCCGTTTTCTGTACGCCGACCACGGTGGCGTCATTCGTGGCAAGGCGGCATCCCGGTCGCGGCTGGCCGAACGGCTCAGCACGGGCATCGGGCACACGGTGGCCATGATGGCGATGAACATGCTCGACCAGCTCCAGGACGTCGAGCACATGGGTCCGGTGGGCGAAGTACGCATCGTTCCCGACCCCGCCACCTACGTGCCGCTGCCCCACGCACCCGGCGCCGCCGCCATGCTGTCGGACCTGTGCCTGCCCGACGGCACCCCATGGGAGGCGTGCCCGCGCACCTTCCTCAAGGACGCGATCAGCGAGCTCAAGACCGAGGGTTACGCGCTCGTGGCCGCGTTCGAGCCGGAGTTCACGCTCGGCCGGCGGCTGCCCCACCCGTCCGGAGGCCCCGACCGGCTGGTGCCGCTCGACGACTCGCTCTGCTATGCGGGCACGGGCTTCGACACCGCCCACGACTACACGATCAGGCTCATCCGCGCCCTGGAGACGCAGGGCCTGCGCGTCGAGCACTACCACCCCGAACTCGGCCCGGGCCAGCAGGAGCTGTCCGTACGCCACGCGCCCGCCCTGCGCGCCGCCGACAACCACGTCATCTACCGCGAGACCGTGCGCGGCGTGGCCATGCGCATGCAGATGTGGGCCTCACTGGCCCCCAAACCGCTGGCCGACCAGGCCGGCAACGGCGCCCACCTGCACCTGTCGCTGTGGAACGACACGCAGAACGTCTTCGCCGAGGAGAGCGAGGTGCGCGACGGCTTCATCGGCGGCCTGCTCGCGCACCTGCCCGCCCTCACGGCGCTGACCTGCGGCAGCGTCAACAGCTTCCGCCGTCTGACGCCCCGCACGTGGGCCGGCGCGTACGCCGTGTACGGCCCCGACAACCGCGAGGCCGCCATCCGCGTCTGCTCCCCGCTGGGCGAGAGCGGCGAGCCGAACCTGGAGCTGAAACCCTCCGACTCCTCGGCCAACCCCTACCTGTCGCTCGGCGCCGTCATCCACGCGGGACTCGACGGCATCCGGCGCAAGCTCGACCCGGGCGAGGCGGTGGACGTGGACCCGGACACCCGGCCGGGCCGCTATCCCCGCCTGCCGGCCTCACTGGGCGAGGCGCTCGACGCGCTGGAGGCGGACGAGGTGCTCATGGAGGCGCTCGGGCCGCTGCGGCGCAGCGCCTATCTGGCCGTCAAGCGGTCCGAGGCGGCCGCGTTCGCCGCCAAGGACACCTCCTACGAGCTCTTCCACCACCTGCGCGTGTTCTGACTCCTCAGCTTCCGGCTCCTCGGCTTCTTACTCCTCAGCGGACCGGGTGACCCGCCATCCGGAGCGTGTCCTTCACGTCGGAGATCTTCAGCGTGCCGAAGTGGAACACGCTGGCCGCCAGCACGGCGTCGGCGCCCGCCGCGACCGCCGGCGGGAAGTCCTCCAACCGGCCCGCACCGCCGCTGGCGATCACCGGCACGCGCACGGCCACCCGGACCGCGCGCAACATCTCCAGGTCGTAGCCGTCGAGCGTGCCGTCGCCGTCCATCGAGTTGAGCAGGATCTCGCCCACGCCCAGCTCTTCGCCGCGAGCGGCCCACTCCACCGCGTCGATCCCGGTGCCGCGCCGGCCGCCGTGCGTGGTCACCTCGAACCCGCTCGGCGTGCCCGGCGCCCGCCGGGCGTCCACCGACAGCACGATGCACTGCGCGCCGAACCGCCTGGACGCCTCGGTGAGCAACTCGGGCCTGGCGATGGCGGCGGTGTTGAGTGACACCTTGTCGGCTCCCGCGCGCAACAACCGGTCCACGTCCTCGACCGCGCGCACCCCGCCTCCGACGGTGAGCGGGATGAACACCTGCTCGGCGGTCCTGCGCACCACGTCGAGCATGGTCTCGCGCTCGCCGGAGGACGCCGTGATGTCGAGAAAGGTCAGCTCGTCCGCGCCCTCCTGGTCATAGCGCCTGGCCAGCTCGACGGGATCGCCCGCGTCGCGCAGGTTCTCGAAGTTGACGCCCTTGACCACACGCCCGGCGTCCACGTCGAGACAGGGGATCACTCTTACCGCCACGGTCATGTTCGCAGTGCCTCGATTTCGATCTCGACCAGCATTCTCGGGTCGACCAGCCCGGCCACCCGGACCCCGGTGCAGGCGGGGCGTACTTTGCAGAAGACCTCGTGAATGGCCCGCCCGACGGGGTCGAAGTGGCGCTGCTCGACCACATAGTAGCGGACCATGACGACGTCCTCCCTGGTCAGGCCGCCCATCAGGACCGCCTCCAGCGCGATGTCGATCGCCGTCAGGCTCTGCCCGTAGGCGTCGCCGACGTGGCGTACTTCTCCGTCGACCGTGGCCGTGCAACCGGACACGATCACCCGCTCGCCCGCCACGACGGCACGGGCGTAGCCGTACCTCTCCTCCCAGATGCCGCCCGAAAACACCCGATAGCCGGTGCTTTCCATACCGATGCTGCTGACGCTCATCTCGCCCCCTCCCGGCAAGAGCTACACGCGTACCGCGGACAGCGCTTTATCCAGCGTGAACGCGTGAGCGTAGAGGGCCCTGCCCACGATGACGCCCTCCACTCCGATCGGAACGAGAGAAGCGAGAGATACCAGGTCATCGAGGCTGGAAACGCCGCCACTGGCCACCACCGGCTTGTCGGTACGGGCGCAGATCTGGCGGTAGAGGTCGAGATTCGGGCCCTGCAACATGCCGTCCTTGGTCACGTCGGTGACCACGTAGCGGGGGCAGCCGTCGGACTCGAGGCGGTCGAGCACCTCCCACAGGTCGCCGCCCTCCTCGGTCCAGCCGCGGGCGGCCAGCGTGGTGCCGCGCACGTCGAGGCCGACCGCGATCCTGTCGCCGTGCTCGGCGATGATCTTCCGGCACCACTCGGGATTCTCCAGCGCGGCGGTGCCGATGTTGACCCGGCGGCAGCCGGTGGCCAGCGCGGCGGCCAGCGACTCGTCGTCGCGGATGCCGCCGGACAGCTCCACGTTCACGTCCACCCTGCCGATCATCTCGGCGATCAGGTCCCGGTTGCTCCCCCGGCCGAACGCGGCGTCCAGGTCGACGACATGGATCCACTCGGCTCCCGCCTCCTGCCAGGCCAGCGCGGCGGCCAGGGGCTCGCCGTAACCGGTCTCGGTGCCGGCCTCGCCCTGCACCAGGCGTACGGCCTGGCCGTCGGCGACATCCACGGCGGGCAACAGTACGAGCGACATTCAGATCCTCCGGTCGAAAGCCAAGGTCACGACGACGGGTACGAGCAGCAGGGAGAAGACGAGAACGGCGAAGCTGATCGGGAAGGAGCCCCAGACCAGCCAGGCGACCACCTGGACGATCACGAACCCGAGCGCCGCCACCGCGTTCTGGGCGCGGTGGCGGCGGGCGAGCAGGCCGCCCTGGCGGTAGAAGCGCACCGGGCGCGGGACGAGACGGCTCAGCAGGGCTCGGCGGCGGGCCCGGCGGGCCTGCCGCCGCTCGTTGGCCCGCATCGCGCGGGCCCGCTCGGCCTCCCGCTCCGCCCTCCGCCGCGCCCGCTCCTTACTCATAACGTGCTCAATACATGCTCAAACGCGCTCATGGGGTCCTCACAGCGTGCTCTCACAGCGTGCTCTCACAGCGTGTCCTCACAACGTGGCGAGCCAGTTGCGCAGCAGCGTGGCGCCGGCGTCGCCGGACTTCTCCGGGTGGAACTGGGTGGCCATGAGCGGGCCGTTCTCCACGGCGGCCACGAACGGCACCCCGTGCTCGGCCCAGGTGACGATCGGCTCCGCGAAGCCCTCTCCGGTGCGCAGCACCCACTCGCGCACGCCGTAGGAGTGCACGAAGTAGAAGCGGGTGGCCGCGTCGAGCCCCGCGAGCAACACGCTGTCCTCGGGCGCCTTGACCGTGTTCCACCCCATGTGGGGCAGCACGGGCGCCTCCAGCCGCTCGACCGTGCCCGGCCACTCGCCGCAGCCCTCGCTCTCCACGCCGTGCTCGACGCCCCTGGCGAACAGGATCTGCATGCCGACGCAGATGCCCAGCACCGGACGCCCGCCGGCCAGCCGCCGCCCGACGATCTGGTCGCCGCGGACGGCCTTGAGCCCCTTCATGCACGCCTCGAACGCGCCGACGCCCGGCACCACGAGCCCGTCGCACTCCAGCGCCGCCTCGAAGTCGGGCGTCACGCTCACCTCGGCGCCCGCCCTGGTCAGGGCCCGCTCGGCCGAGCGCAGGTTCCCCGACCCGTAGTCGAGCACCACCACGTTCTTCTTGCTCACCACCACAGCACCCCCGCCGTGATCGCCATCGCCGCGCCGAGCGCGCAGATGGCCGCACCGATCTTGAGCCCCTGCTTGGCCAGCGAGAACACCCCGCCCACCAGGAACAACCCGATGAACACCATGACTCCGGCGAGCAGGTTGTCCGTCATAGGACGCCCTTGGTGCTCGGCACGCCGGTGGCGCGCGGGTCGAGCTCGGACGCCTCGCGCAGCGCCCTGGCCAGCGCCTTGAACTGGGACTCCACGATGTGGTGGGCGTTGCGGCCGTAGGGGACGTGCACGTGCAGGCAGATCGCCGCCTGCGCGACGAACGACTCCAGGATGTGCCGGGTCATCGTCGTGTCGTACTCGGGGCCGATCATCGGCGCCATGCCCTCGGGCTCGGAGTGCACCAGGTAGGGGCGGCCGGACAGGTCGACGGTGACCTGCGCGAGCGACTCGTCCAGCGGGCACGACGCACTACCGAACCGCCTGATGCCCGACTTGTCGCCCAACGCCTCGCGGAACGCGGCGCCCAGCGCGAGCGCGGTGTCCTCGATCGTGTGGTGCGAGTCGATGTGCAGGTCGCCCTCGGTCTTGACGGTCAGGTCGAACAACCCGTGCTTGCCGAGCTGGGCCAGCATGTGGTCGTAGAAGCCGACACCGGTCGCCACCTCCACCCGGCCGGTGCCGTCGAGGCCGACCTCCACCAGGACCGAGGTCTCCTTCGTGACACGCTCGACGCGACCTACGCGGCTCACAGGACTCCTTCCAGGGCGGCGCGGAAGGCCGCCATCTCCTCGCCCGTGCCGATCGACACACGCAGCCATTCAGGCGGGCCCACCTCGCGGATGAGCACCCCGCGCTCCAGCATCCCCTGCCATACCCGCCGCCGGTCGGGGAACCGCCCGAACAGCACGAAGTTGGCGTCGGAATCGGCCACGGCCAGGCCCTTGGAGCGCAGCCACGCCACCGTCCCGTCCCGCTCGCGCCGTAGCGCGTCCACCGTGCCGAGCAGCTCCTCGCGGTGCCGCAGCGCCACGAGCGCCGCCGTCTGGGTGAGCGTGGACAGGTGGTAGGGAAGCCGCACCAGCAGCAGCGCCTGCACCACGGCCGGGTGCGCGGCCAGATAGCCCAGCCGGGTGCCGGCCATCGCGAACGCCTTGGACATCGTCCTGGAGACGATCAGCCTCGGGTGCGCCGGCAGCAGGGTCAGCGCCGACGGCGTGCCCTCCCGGGCGAACTCGGCGTAGGCCTCGTCCACCACGACGATGCCGGGCGCCGCCGCGAGGACCGCCTCGATCGTGTCCAGCGGCTGCGCAGTGCCGGTCGGGTTGTTCGGTGAGGTGAGGAAGACGATGTCGGGACGGTGCTCCTCGATCGCGGCGACGGCCTTGTCGGGGTCGAGCGAGAAGTCCTCCTCGCGACTGGCCTTGATCCACTCGGTGCTGGTGCCGCTGGTGATGATCGGGTGCATCGAATAGGACGGCTCGAAGCCCATGGCGTTGCGGCCGTGGCCGCCGAACGCCTGCAGGATCTGCTGGAGCACCTCGTTGGAGCCGTTGGCGGCCCACACCTGCTCGGTCGTCAGGCCGTGACCCAGATAGCCGGCCAGGCCGGCGCGCAGGGCCACCGCGTCCCTGTCGGGGTAGCGGTTGAGCTCGCCCGCCCGCTCCCCGATGGCCCGGGCCAGGTCGGCGACCAGCTCGGGAGAGGGAGGGTAGGGGTTCTCGTTGGTGTTGAGCCGGACCGGGACGTCGATCTGGGGCGCGCCGTACGGCGTCTTGCCCCTCAGGTCGTCGCGGATCGGCAGGTCGTCGAGGTTCACTCGGTCTCCGTGGGCACTCGCCAGTCGAAACGGGCGCGGATCGCGGCACCGTGTGCGGGCAGGTCTTCGGCGTCGGCCAGGACCGACACATGGGCCGCCGCGCCCGCGAGCGCCTCGCGGGTGTAGTCGACGACGTGGATGCCGCGCAGGAACGACTGCACGGACAGGCCGCTGGAGTGGCAGGCGCAGCCGCCCGTGGGCAGCACGTGGTTGGAGCCGGCGAGGTAGTCGCCGAGCGAGACCGGCGCGTAGGCGCCGACGAAGACCGCCCCCGCGTTGCGCACCCGCGCCGCGACGGCCGCCGCGTCGGCGGTGTGGATCTCCAGGTGCTCGGCGGCGTAGGCGTCGACGACCTTGAGACCGTCGTCGATCGAGCTCACCAGCACGATGCCCGACTGCACGCCGCTCAGCGCCTCGGTGATGCGCTCGGAGTGCTTGGTCGCCGACACCTGCCCAGGCAGCTCCTTTTCGACCGCCTCGGCCAGCTCGGGGCTGGTGGTGACCAGCACGGCGGCGGCGATCGTGTCGTGCTCGGCCTGGCTGATCAGGTCGGCGGCGACGTGGACCGGGTCGGCCGTCTCGTCGGCCAGGATGGCGATCTCGGTCGGGCCCGCCTCGGAGTCGATGCCGATGCGCCCCTTGAGCAGCCGCTTGGCCGCCACCACCCAGATGTTGCCGGGCCCGGTCACCATGGTGGCCGGCGGGCACTCCTCGGTGCCGTAGGCGAACATGGCCACCGCCTGCGCCCCGCCCACCGAGTAGACCTCGTCCACGCCGAGCAGTGCGCACGCGGCCAGGATCGTGGGGTGCGGCAGACCGCCGAACGCCTTCTGCGCCGGGCTGGTCACGGCCAGCGAGCTCACGCCGGCCTCCTGGGCCGGGACGACGTTCATCACGACGCTGGAGGGATAGACCGCGCGTCCGCCGGGCACGTAGAGGCCCACGCGCTCGACCGGCAGCCACCGCTCGGTCACGGTGCCGCCGGGCACGACCTGCGTGGTGACGTCGGCGCGCCGCTGGTCGCGGTGGACCAGCCTGGTCCGCCTGATCGACTCCTCCAGCGCGGCCCTGACCCTCGGGTCGAGCTCGGCCAGCGCCCTTTCCAGGGCCTCGGCGGGCACGCGGGCGGAGGCGATCTCGACACCGTCGAACCTGGCGGTCAGCTCCCGTACGGCTGCCGCCCCCCGATGATGCACGTCCTCGCAGATGGGCCGCACCTTCTCCAGGGCGGCCTCGACGTCGAGTTCGGCGCGGGGCAGCACGTCGCGCAGGTTCTCCGGCAGGGAACCTCGCATGTCGATACGGGAAATCACCCTGACAGTCTACGGATTCCGACGGCCGGATCCCGCTCTGTCCACACTCCGGAATGTCTCGGAACACCGAACGGCCGCGGGGCGGCGCTCGCCGACGCACGCCCCGCGGCCGAACTCACCCCGGACCGGGCCTGCCGGGGCGGGGCCGTGGCCGTCACGGGGGCACGGCCACGGCGGGGAAAAGCCAGGCCATCTCCTCTGCCCCAGACCGGAGCCCCGCTAACCTCGTCACACCAAGAAAAACTTAGCGTAGCCAGAAGCTGACTTTACGTCGTTTTCGCCGAGGGCGCCCGTCGTCCTGCGGCATCTCGCGGGCCACAGGAGCGCCTGCGCCGGACGCGTGAGCACGTTCACATTACGTGTCCATTATGTCCGGTGATTTACCCTTGCCACATGGGACAGTGGCACGGGCCGGACGGCATCCTCGTCGAGGCGATCATCTTGGATGATCGTCCGCTGCTGCGCGTCTCCCACCGGGTCAACGGTCATATGTACCTGCGCGGCTACTGCGCCACCGTGGACGAACTCGGCCGGCACGGCGTGGATCTGGGCGAACTGGTCGAAGACCCGGCGCTTGACCATCTGTAGACCGCCGGCCGCCACTGTCGATCAACCGGACGGGGTACGGCATGCACCATGGTGCGGCTGCCGGCCTACGCGCCGATGCTGGCCCAGCTCGGCACCCTGACCTCCGTACAGGGCCCGGACTGGGCCGTGGAGATGAAATGGGACGGTGTGCGCGCCCTCGCCTACGTCGAGGACGGAGCCGTCCGCCTGATGTCGCGCAACACCAAGGACATCACCCCCGCCTACCCGGAACTGCAGCTCATGGCCGGCGCCACCGGCCGGCGCGCGGCCGTCATCGACGGGGAGGTGGTGGCCTTCGACCAGACAGGACGGCCCAGCTTCGAGGCGCTGCAACCCCGGATGCACCAGCGCAACCCGGCGGCCGTGGCCGAACTGGCCAGGACGGTGCCGGTGACGTTCATGGCGTTCGACCTCCTGCACCTCGACGACGACAGCGTCATCTCACGGCCGTACACCGAGCGGCGCGAACTCCTGGAGGGCACGCTCACGCCCGGCTTCCGGTGGGAGGTGCCCGTCTGGTTCGCCGACCACGCCGAGCGGGCGTTCGACTCCTCGCGGCAGCTCGGGCTCGAAGGGGTCGTGTGCAAGCGGATGAGCTCGCCGTACCGGCCGGGGCGGCGCAGCGGCGAATGGACGAAGATCAAGAACGTGCGCGCCGTCGAGGTCGTGGTCGGCGGGTGGAAGCCGGGCGGCGGGCGGCGTTCCGGGATGATCGGGTCGCTGCTGATCGGCGCGTACGACCCGGCCGGGCGGCTGCGGTACGTCGGGCACGTCGGCACCGGGTTCACCGAGGCCACGCTGCGCGACCTGCGAGACCGGCTGACCCCCCTGGAACGCCCCGATTCGCCGTTCGGCGACGCGGTGCCGCGCGAGCACGCCCGCGACGCGCACTGGGTGGAGCCCCGGGTCGTGGGCGAGGTGCAGTACGCCGAGGTCACCGGCGACGGGCGGCTGCGGCATCCCTCCTGGCGAGGGCTGCGGCCCGACCGCGAGCCCGGCGAGGCCACCACGGCCGAGATCCTGCCAGACGGGCGGCAGGACGGGCGGCAGGACGGCGCGGCGGCGGGATGACCGCGACACGCCGACCCTGACTACACTTCGCCCTCTTATGGTGACTTACAGTGATCGAGAGGTTTGTCTAGCCGCTCGGGGGACATTGTGCAGAGAACTCTCGTCACCACGCTGGCCACGCTGGCCGGTGTCACCTTCGCACCGCCCGCGACGGCCGACCAGCCACCCGCGGCCCCCGCGGCACCCGTGGCGCCGATCGTGCGGAGCCTGTCCTGGGGGGCCGAGGCGTCGCCGGTGATGCGGCCGGGACGGGCCGTGCGTTATTGGAAGCCGGGCAAGCAGGCCAAGGCCAAGGCCGCCGAACTGCCCCTGAGCGCGCCGCGCGCGATCGAGGGCACGGCGGCCGGGCGGTTCAGCGTGCCCTCGGCCAAGCGGATCACCCCCGGCGGGGACACCAACGGGTACGCGCGCGTACCCAGGCCCTACACCGGAGCGGCCTACAGCCGCATCACCGGCCGGCTGTTCTTCGTCAACGCCGCCGGGAACGGCGACTCCTGCAGCGCCTCCGTCGTACGCTCCGCGGCCAGGCTGCTCATCGTCACCGCCGCCCACTGCGTCTACGGCGTCCCCCAGGGCTCGGCGACCGGACGGTGGCACACCAGCTTCGCGTTCGTGCCCGCCTACGACGGACGGGCCGCCGATGCGAAGCAGCGCGAACCGTACGGGCGGTGGGGCGGCCGGCGGGCGTGGAAGCCCGACGGGTACACCGGGGTGAGCGGCGGCGACTGGAACTCGATCTACGACATCGCCCTCATCGAGGTCGGCAAGCACAACCGCACCCTCCAGGAGGCCGTCGGCGCCTTCACCCCGATGCTCAACCAGGGCGGCAAGCACACCGTCGTCACCACCGGCTACCCGGGACTGCTCGGCAGGGAGCCGTACGACGGCAGCGACCAGCTCTGGTGCCTGGGCAGGACCAGGCCGGCGGAGGGCGTCTCCCGCACCCAGACCATGCTCGCCGCCCGCACCGCGGAGCCGGCGGCGAAGGGAGGGCGGATGGCGACGTACAACTGCCACCTGTTCAAGGGGCACAGCGGCGGGCCGTGGTTCGTCAAGGGCACCGGCGACCTGGTGGGCGTGCTGTCGGCGGGCAAGGAGGACGGCGAGGCCGAGGGCAACTCCGTCGCCAACGCGCTCAGCCTCGAAGGCTACGGGGCGATCGTCAAGCAGGCCGACCCGCGCGGCGTGTACGACGCGCTGTCCGTCAAGCTGTCCGGGCCCGCCCGGCCGGTCAGGCGTGGCGGCTCCGCCACCGTCACGGCCACCGTCACCATGCGCGGCCTGATGGCCGCCACCCAGGTGCCCGTCACGCTCGACCTGCCGTCCGGCGCGAGCCTGGCCTCGGTCAACGGGGCCACGTGCCAGGCCGCGGAGCGCAAGGCCGCCTGCACGATCGGCACCGTCCACCCCGGCACGCCGGTCCGGCTCACGGCGCGGCTGAACGTGGCCGCGAACGCCGCGCGGCGGCTGCCGATCACGGCGCGCGTCACCTCCACCCGCCTGGACCCGACGCAGCGCGACAACACCAACGTCCTGCGCCTCCTGACCCGCGGCTAGCCCTCCTCCCGCGAAGGTCTCCTCCCGCGAAGGTCTCCTCGCGCGAAGGTCTCCTCGCGCGAAGGTCTCTTCCGAGGGGGCGGGCGGCGGGGATCTCTCGCGAGCCGGTCAGGCGGGCACGGGGGCCGGATCTTTGAGGGTGCGGGCCAGCAGCCAGGCCAGGACCGGGAAGACGATCAGGCAGGCCAGCGCCATTCTGAGCGACGACGCCTCCGCCACCGCGCCCACCAGCGGGCTGGCCAGGCCGCCCACGCTCACCGCCAGCCCGAGGGTGACGCCGCCGGCCGTGCCCACCCGGGTCGGCAGGAAGTCCTGGCCGAGGGTGACGTGCAGGGAGAAGGGCGCGTACAGGGCGATCGAGGAGGCGGCGATGAACACGTACGCGGCGGGGCCGGGCACCAGCACCACGCCGGCGACCGCGGGGAAGGCCAGCGCGTACGCCAGGCGCATCGTGCGCACCCGGCCCCAGCGCGTCGCCAGCCTGCCGCCCAGCACAGTGCCCACCGCCCCACCGGCGAACAACACGAACAGCGCCACGGCTCCGGCCGCCCCGCCACCCATGTAGAGGGCCACGAAGGCGCTGAGGCCGACGTACACGACGGAACGGAAGACGATCACCAGCGTCAGCCTGGTGAACGACGGCCAGTCGTCCCTGCCCGAGACCGGCTCGGCGGCCCGAGCCGCCTGCCCGCCCCCGCTCAGCGCCCTGATCGCCGGCAGCGTCACCACCGCGCCCAGCACGGCAGGCAGCACGAGGAGCGGCGAGGCCCCCAGCCCCCAGCCCGACAGCAGCGGCGTCACCAGCACGGGGGCCGAGGCGAAGCCCAGCGTTCCGCCCAGGGAGAACCAGCTCATCCGCACGTGGCTGCCCTCGCTGGCGATCCTCGCCAGGCGCGCGGCCTCCGGATGGTAGGCGGCCACGCCCAGGCCGGACAGGGCGACGGCCAGCCAGGTCAGCACGTACGAGTCCGCCAGGCCACCCGCCGCGACCCCCACCCCGGAAAGGATCATGCTCAGCGGGATCAGCCAGGGCATGCGCCATTTGTCCGTCAACACACCGAACAGCGGCTGCACGATCGACGACAGGAGCGTGGCGGCCAGCACGATGCCGGAGACGGCGACGTACCCGTAGCCGCGTCCTGCCACCAGGAAGGGCACGAGAGCGGGGACCGCGCCCTGGTAGAAGTCCACGGTGGCGTGGCCGGCGGCGAGCATGGGGATCCTGTTCACGCCTCCGATCCTTTCCCGATGACCGGGTGGCCCGCTTCCGATAAAATGCCAATTTATGACGGGAATCCGCCATCTGTCCGAAGCGCCCACCGGCCGACGCCCCCTCGCGCCGGGCGGAGGCATCGACGCGCACCGGCACGATACCCACCAGATCGTGTACGCCTGCCGCGGCGTCCTGTCCGTCACCACCGACGCCGGCTCCTGGGTGGCCCCGGCCAGCCGGGCGATCTGGGTGCCGGCGGGAACCGTCCACGAGCACCGGGCGTACGGGAACACCGACCTGCGGCTGGTGGGCCTCACGGACAACCCGCTCGCACTGGACCGGCCCGCGGTGCTGGCGGTGGGGCCGCTGCTCCGCGAACTGATCGTCGCCTACACCGACTCCGCCGGCAGCCCGCCGTCCGGGGGCGGGGAGCGGGAGCGGCTGCTGGGGGTGCTGCTCGACCAGCTCAGAGGGGCGCCCAAGCAGCCGCTGCACCTGCCCACGCCCCAGGACCCCCGGCTGGCCGCCGTCTGCGCCGCGCTGCACCGCGATCCCGCCGACAACAGCACGCTGGCCAGGCTGGCCGCTCGGGCCGGCACCAGCGACCGCACGCTCGCTCGCCTGTGCCGGGCGGAGCTGGGCATGAGCTTTCCCCAGTGGCGCACGCAACTCCGGCTGCACCACGCACTGCTGCTGCTCGCCGACGGTGTGCCCGTGACCGCCGTGGCCCATCGGTGCGGGTGGGCCACGGCGAGTGCGTTCATCGACGTGTTCCGGCGGGCGTTCGGGTACACCCCGGGCCGGGCCTTTACATTGTAGATTCGCTACAATCGAACGTTGTGAGCAAATCGAAAGGCAAGGGCGGCACCCCGGCCACCATGGCGCTGACCCAGGCGAAGGCGGAGTTCACGCTGCATCCGTACGAGCATGACGCCTCCGCCCAGGCCTACGGCGAGGAGGCGGCGGACGCGCTCGGCGTGCCGTACGAACGGATCTTCAAGACGCTGGTCGCCGAGGTCGAGGGCGGGCTGGCGGTGGCGGTCGTGCCGGTGGCGGGCAAGCTCGATCTCAAGGCGCTGGCGGGCGCCCTCAACAGCAAGCGGGCGGCGATGGCCGAGGCCGCGAAGGTGGAGCGGGTTACCGGCTATGTCGTCGGCGGCATCAGCCCGCTGGGGCAGCGCAAGCAACTCCCGACCGTGGTCGACTCCTCGGCGCTCGACTTCGAGACGATCTACTTCTCGGCCGGGAAGCGCGGCCTCCAGATCGAGACCGCGCCCGACAACCTCATCACGCTCACCAGGGCCGTCACCGCCCCCATCGGCAAGGCCGGCTGAGCCTGCGGCGCGGAGGCCGCTCCCATGGCCCGCCCCCGGGAGTTCCGGAGGCCGCTCTCATGGACTGCCTGGGCGGTCCGGAGGTTGCCGATTGAGCGAATGGCCGGATGAACCGGGGGTCGGCCAGTCGAACGGCCGGTCGGGCTGCTGCCCGGACCCCGGTCGTCCAAAGGGCCGCTCAAGTTGCCCGATGAGCCGCTCAGGCTGGCCGACGGGGCGATCGGGACGGCTGAAAGGGCGGGGCTGCTCGCGTTCCGGCTGTTCAAGAGTCTCCTCGCCCCGCGGCTGTTCCTGCTCCCACCCGGAACGCCGCACCTCCACCGATCCCGCGTCCGGGAACTGCTCCAGCAGCCAATCGAACAGCCGCCGATGCCGCCGCACGAAGGGATGATCGCCGCGCCCGCGCCGCTCCTCCTCCGCGAGCGCCTTCTCCAGCCCCGGCGTATGCCCGCCACCGAAACGCGACATGTCCGGCCCTGGGAACCCGCGCGGCTCCGTACGCCGCAACGCCGGCCCCATCGACTCCACCCAGATCGGTCCCGGCAGCGACGCCCCCTGCACAGAGCCGTAGTACTGGTCCCCGATCTGCACCCCCTGCAGCGGGAACCGATACGACCCCCGGATGTCCCCCACGCTGACCGCCGCCGCCAGGTCGGGCGTGTAGCCGGCGAACCACGCGGAGGTGTAGCCGTTGTTGGTGCCCGTCTTGCCCGCCGCGGGCCGGTCGATGCTCTGCCCCTGCATGGTGCCCTTGTCGAAGACGCCCTTGAGCACGTGGTTGACCGCGTCCGCGATCGGCCGTTCGATGACCTGGTCGCACGCGGGCGGCACGTGCGTACGCCGCCCGTCCCTGCCGGTGATCTCCATGATGGCCAGCGGCCGGCAGTACAGCCCCCTGGCCGCGAACGTCGCGAACGATGCCGCCACCGTCACCGGGTCCATCTCGTTGATCCCCAGCGTGAACGTCGGCACCTCCCGCAGCGGCCTGCCGTCCGCCCTGACCACGCCGAGCGCCCTGGCCGTGCGGACCACGTTGCAGAGGCCGACCTTGCGCTCCAGCATCATGTAGAAGATGTTCACCGACTTCCAGGTGCCCGTCTCGATGCTGTGCGGTCCTCCGGCGCCCTCGCCGCTGGCGTTGAGCACGCGGGCGTTCGGGTCGTTGACGGAGTTGCCGGCGCAGTCACGGTAGCCCTGCGACGGCGACATCGCCCCCGGCGTCTGGAAGCCGTCGCCGAAACGCCAGCCCTGCTGCAGCGCGGTGGCCAGGGTGAACACCTTGAACGTCGAACCTGCCTGGAAGCCCTGTCCGCCGCCGTGGGCGACGTCGGCGGGCAGGTTGAAGGTGGTCTTGGAGCCGTTCTTGCGGTTGCCGGGGTTGCGGCCGAAGCGTTTGCTGGCCGCCATCGCCTTGATCCGTCCGGTAGCCGGCTCCACCATGGCCTCGGCGGCCACCTCGGTGTCCTCGGGTGAAACGTGTTTCTGGATGGCCTCGTCGGCGGCGCGCTGCGCAATGGGGTCGAGGCTGGTCCTGATCACCAGGCCGCCCCTGGCCATCCTGGCCTGCCGTTCGCGAGCGGTGTTGCCGAAGACGGGGTTCGAGAGGAGCTCCTGCTTCACGTACAGGCAGTAGAACGGGTACTCGCTCTGCTCGCACCCGCCGGGCTCCGGCCGCAACAGGATGTCCAGCGGCGCGGCCTTGGCGCGCGCCGCCTCCTGCTGGCTGATCTGCTTGAGCCCGGCCATGCGGTCGAGCACGAGATCGCGCCGCATCTTCAGCCGCGAGCGGTGCTCCGGGCCGAGCGAAGGGTCGGTCGAGTACGGCATGCGCACCGCCCCCGCCAGCGTGGCCGCCTGGTTCAGGTTCAGCCGGGAGGCCGAGGTGGAGAAGAAGCGCCTGGCCGCCGCCTCCACGCCGTGCGCTCCGGCGCCGAAGTAGGCGATGTTCAGGTAGCGCTCCAGGATCTCGTCCTTGCGGTACTTCCGCTCCAGCGCCAGCGCGTACCGTAGCTCGGTGATCTTGCGGGCCAGGTTCGGCGCGCGGGCCCGGTCGCGCTCGGCGTCGCTGCGCGCGCTCTCCACCAGGATGTTCTTGACGAGCTGCTGGGTCAGGGACGAGCCGCCCTGCCGGATGCCGCCCGCCTGGGTGTTGGTGAGCAGCGCCCGGAGCGTGCCCTTGACGTCGAGGCCGCCGTGCTCGTAGAAGCGGGCGTCCTCGATCGCCACGATGGCCTTGCGCATCATCGGCGCGACCGCGCCGAGCCGGACGGCCGTCCTGTTGGCCTCGTAGAACTGGGCGAACTGACGGCCATCCTTGTCCAGCAGCCTGGTCACCTGCGCGAGCGGCTCCTCGCGCGGGGCGGGCGGCAGGTCCACGAACGTGTTCGCGACGCTCATCGCGGCGAGGCCGCCCCCGCTCACCACGGGCGCGGCCAGTGCGGCCGCCAGCACTCCTCCGAGTGCCCCCGCCAGTCCGAGCGTCCCGACGGATCTGAGTACGGTCACGTCAGATGATCTGCGACGTCCAGATCAGTGGCAAACGCCCGATTCCAACGTCTTTACCGTTGCCGTGTGATGTTCAGACCCAGGGAGACGAACTGCTCGAACGGCCGGTGGTAACCGCGTTCGATGTGGTGCACGCCGCGCAGCGTGGACGTCCCGTCGGCCACTGCCGCCGCCAGCACCGCCGAGAACCCGGCCCTGATGTCGGGCAGCGTCACGTCGGCGCCCTTCAGCTTGGACACGCCGCGCACGACGGCCGAGTGGCGGGCGTTGGTGTCGTGGTAGCGGCAGGCGGGGCCGCCCAGGCACTGGTCGAACACCTCGATCTCGCAGCCCATCTTCTGCAGCGCGGGCACGTACACCAGGCGGTTCTCGAAGACCGTCTCATGCAGCACCGACATGCCCTGGCTCTGCGTGAACAGCACCATCAGCGGCGTCTGCCAGTCCGTCATGAACCCCGGGTGGGTGTCGGTCTGCACGGCCGCCGCGCGCAGGCCCTCGGGGGGCGCGGTGGCGCACACGTACTCGTCGTTGATGTCGAACTGGGCGCCCATCCTGGCCAGGGTGGTGATCGCGGTGACGAGGCGGTCCTGGGGGCAGCCGTGCACGCGCACCTCGCCCTGGGTGACCAGGCCCGCCGCCAGGTACGAGAACGCCTCGATGCGGTCGCCGGTCAGCCACGTCGAGGCGCCGCGCAGCCGGTCGACGCCCTCGATGAGGATCCTGCGGTCGGGCGAGAGCTCGATCCTGGCCCCCATCCGCTGCAGGAACAGCGCCAGCTCCACCACCTCGGGCTCCATCGCGGCGTTCTTCAGCACCGTCTTGCCCTCGGCCAGCACCGCCGACATCAGGATCGTCTCCGTGGCGCCCACGCTCGGGTACGGCAGCTCGATCCTCGTGCCGTTGAGCCGTTTGGCCTTGGCGTAGATGCCGGCGTCGCGCACCTCCACCTCGGCGCCCATCGCGCGCAGGGCCTCCACGTGGAAGTTCACCGGCCGCCGCCCGATCGGGTCCCCGCCGACCAGCGGCACGAACGCCTCCCCCGCCAGGTGCAGCAACGGGCCGAGCATGAGGATGGGGATACGGTTCAGGCCGGTGAACGCGTCGGGCACCCTGGGCTCGATCTCCGGGCCCTGCTCGATCCGGATCTCCGTACGGGAGATCTCCACGTTGATGCCGAGGGCCCGCAACATGTCGGCCGTGATCCCGACCTCCCCCACCTCGGGGGCGTTGTGGATGCTGCTCTCGCCGTTGCCCAGCATGGCCGCGACCATGTGCTTGGACACGCCGTTCTTGGAACCGCGCACTTCGACGTCACCCCGGAGCGGGCCGGAGGGTTCTATCAGCCAGACCTCTTCTGCATTCACGAAGTTATGCCCTTTTCAATCAAAGTTGTGCGCAACCGCACACGATCCACGATCGTACGTCGACGTTCCCAAGAGTCCGCATCCGTGTACCGCGGCAGTCAGGCCGACCGTCTCGTCGGCGGCGACATCTCGCGCCTTGGTCAGCACCGCACTCCCGTAGGCGCCGATCACGGCGCTCACATACGGCATCAGCAACGCCACCACAGCGGAGACGTCCATACGCCCCTCCCGGACCATCTCGACGGGTGAGTCGATCGCCCGCCGCGCTGCGATGTTCGCCAGGCGCTGCAGGGCAAGCCTAGGGATATCCCCGAATCGGGCCCGCATACCTGCTCGCTTGAGACACTAGTGTCTCGGCGGTCATAGGCGACAACTTCCCCTAGCGATCCAGGTAGGCCGGGACAGGGCTGCGATTTCGGTGACGGTGGCCGGCCTGCACACCCCGCCCACCTGCGGTGAGCGTGGCTAGGCGGTCCGGCGGGCGGCGGGCCCCCGCAGTTCCTGGACGAGCTCGCGCAGGTCGACCCCGGCGTCCGCCAGGATGCGGGCGGCGCCGTTGGCATGGTCGGCCAGCAGCCCCCACGTCAGGTCCTCGCCAGTGACCGGGCGGCCGGGCCGCCACCACGTGGCCACCTCGACGGCCTTGCGGGCGTGCATGGCGAGGGGGAGCTGGCCGAGCGGCCCGTACAGCATGACCCGTAGCGGCCGCATCGGGGAGCGGCGCAGACTCCAGGCCGCCGGGTCGTCGGCCCCGGCCCTGGTGCTGCGGTGGACCCGGTCGAGGTCGATGCCGAGCGTGGCGAGCAGCGCCCTGGCATCCCCAGCGCCCACGCGCTCCCGCACGTCGGCGGCGGTCACGGTGAACGAGCGCAGCGTGAACGGCCGCACCTCGGCCAGCCCGAGCAGCATCACGTCGGCCTCGAGGGCCGGTCGCCCGGAGTCAAGCGCGATGATTCCGGCCCTGACCACGGCGCGGCGGGCCCCTTCCGTGAACCTGGCGAACACGCGTCATCCCTTCGTCCGGCGAGCATGCTTGCGATGGGCGGTCTGCCGCCTTACGCCCAGCGCGTCCGCGATCCGCTCCCAGGACCAGCCCTGGGCGCGGGCGTTCGAGACGTGCATGGCCTCCAGCTCCTCCAGCAGGGTCCGAAGCGCGGCCACCGCCGCCAGGCCCACGCCGGGGTCGTGGTCGGCGGCCGCCTTGGCCAGCTTGGCTACTTCCACAGTGTCAGCATATGCTGACACATGTGCCTTGTCAGCATATGCTGACGTATTTCCGCGATCGGATGACGTGTTTGCAGGGTTTCGCCCCCTGATAACCCTCTAGTTGCAGATCTACTCCGAACGTCGCGCGCTCTGTGCGCGGAATTCGTGTCCGCTGCATCAGGGGGGTTCAGCGACGGGAACGTGGCGGCGGAGGCGAGATCTCGTCAGGCTGCACCCCGACGACGCGGTGCCATCGGGCTGGGCGGCAGGAAGCGCCTGCGGGGTGCAGTGCTCCGGTAGCTCGCGCACGCTCCGATCAGTGTGACGGCCCGCCGGTGCGGTACCGCGGAGACTTGCCTGAGGGAGGAAGTCAGCCAGGGGCCCGAGGACCTGACTGAAGCGAAGTCCGCCGGTCGTAGGTCCCGGCCCCGAGGTGATGGCGGCCTGCGCTGGAGCGCGAAGCGGCAACGGTGGATCGTAGAGGTCACCGTGGGCTACACCCCGGCCGGCCGCCGTATCGTCCGGTCCGCGAGCGACCGCTCCAAGACTGGGGCGCTCAAGAAACTCCGTACCAAGCTGCGTGATCGCGACGACGCCCACTGCACCGTGGCGCAGGCCGTTCAGGACTGGCTGACGTACGGACTGCATGGCAGGGAGGAGGCCACGGTGACCACGAACCGCCTCCTTGCCAAGAAACTCATCATCCCGGACCTGGGCGCGCGCAAGCTCCGCGACCTGTCGGCCGACGACGTCGACGCGTAGCCGGCGCGCAAGGCGGAGGAAGTGAGCACCCGCACGCTTCGAGAGCTCCGGTCGATCCTCCGGCGGTCGACGGCCCGAGCGCAGGAACGGGACAAAGCGAGCGGAACGTGGTGTTGCTCTGCGAGCTTCCGGGCCGGCCATCCAAGTCGCTGACCCTCACGCAGGCTGAAGCAGTCCTGAGGGCAGCTGAGGAGGCTCGGCCGTGGCTGCGGGCGCATGTGTCGCTGTCGCTGCCGACCGGGGCCTGTACCGAGGAAGTGCGCGGACTCACGTGGTCGCATGTGGTGTCCTACGACCAACAGCGCCAGCAGTGGCTGTCAGTGACGGTGGCGGGTTGGCAACACGACGAATTCATCGTGTGCGTCTGGCGGTCCGTGCGCTCCGGCGGGGACACGAAGACCCCGAATCGCGGGCACGCTTAAACTCCCGCGCCGCTGCGTCTACGCTCTGGCCGTGCTGTGAGACCACCTGAGCGCTCGCGGGCGTCTGAGCGCGAATGATCCGGACCAGCTGTTGTTCGCCAGTCGGAACGGGACCACGATGAGTGCCGGAAACGTCCGGCGGGAATTCCGGAAGGTGATCTCGCGGGCCGGTCTGGTCGGTGCGGAGTGGACGCCGCGGGAGATGCGGCACAGCTTCGTGTCGCTGCTCTCAGACAACGGGATGGCCCTTGAGAACATCGCACGGCTGGTCGGGCACACCGGAACCGCCATCACGGAGAAGGTATATCGCCTACAGATCCGGCCCGTGATGGAGGAGGGTGCAACCGCCATGGACCGCATCTTTCCCTCCGACAGCGAGAAGCCTGCGCCAGATAGTTAGCCTAGTAAAGATCAGAAGGCCACATCCCGCGATGGGATGTGGCGCTTGACCTTGGCGTCCAGTGAGCTCTTTAGGTCAACAGATCTTGTAGTCGTACCGCGTGGAGTTGTACGAGCAAGAGTCGATCAGCATGCCAGACGCGTTTCGCAGATAGGCGGTGTCTGCGTCTTGGTTCCAGATGTAGGCGAGGGTTCCCCCGCTCCTGTTCCAGTAGCGGGTGATAGTGGTGTTCTTGCCCTTACCGGTCCGCACAGTGATCGTCTTCCCGGCTCCGAGGGTGAACGTGCCGAAGGTGTAGACGTGATCCGACCGGTTCGTCTTGTCACGCAGAGTCCACCCCTTGAGACTGACGGCCTGCTTGGTGCGGTTCTTGATCTGCGCGTATTCACCGTTCAGGCTGCTGTTCGCGCCGAAGTCCGGCGAGCCCGGCGAGTCGTAGTAAATCTTGTTGATCTGGATGACAGGGCCTGCCGCATAGGCGGGCTGCGAGATGGCGACCACGACACTGGCTAACGCGGCGGCCATCAACAGAGATCGGATATGCACGAGGATACTCCTGGGGTGGGTGACATGGGTGAAGCGATCATATTGATGGTGTTGAGTACCGATGGACCGTTCCCGTATCGTTTTGGCATCCGATGCACCAGATGATCTACGGCGCTGCGGCTGTGAACACTCGGCAGCGCGATGGTTGGTCCGGCGCTGAGAGTGCGTAAGTCGCCTTTGCCCTGATCTCCTCGCCTGCCTGCGATCCAAACTAGGGAGCGTGGGCTAGGGCAGCGAGTCGGCCATTCGTGAAGACTTTCGCCAAACGGCGCGACCTAGATGAAGGCGGACATGATGCCTCGAAGTTCCGAGTAATACAAGTGATGTGTGTCACACTGGCCGAACGATTCCGTAACAATTGATCAAGTGGCACGGCCCATGACGTGCCATCATCACAATTCGCATCCTTGCGAGAACTCTTCGCATTTGTTAGCGAACCGGTTCACCTCGTGATCTGATGCGGCACTCTGGGTTCACGGATCAGCTCGGCTGGTCGGGCGTCATGGAGACGCCGCAGCGCGAGCGTCGGGAGGCGGGGCGCATGAGCCGCCGTTTCAACCAATCACAGAGAGCTGCTCTCTTTCTGGCTGCTGAAGGACTCTGCATGAGATGCGGGGCCGAACTTCAGCGTGGCTGGCACGGTGATCACGTCACGCCCTACTCCAAGGGTGGTCGGACCGACGTGGTCAATGGCGAAGCGTTGTGTCCCGAATGCAATCTTTCAGAAAGGTGATCGCATGAGCCGCCTCAGAGCCTGGCAGGAAGACGCCCTTAGGGAGTACGCCCTGTGGACACCCGTGGGCGGGAATGGTTTCCTCGTCGAGGCCACCCCTGGCGCCGGCAAGACCCGACTCGCCATTGAGATTGCTTGTCGCGCTCTTACATCTGGTCGGATCCAGCGGGTTGTCATCGCCGTTCCCACGAGCAGGTTGGAAGGGCAGTGGGCAGAGGAATTCGGCAAGCAGGGCGTCAGCATCAACCCTGGCTGGCATGCAGGAGATGGGCGGCTCGCTTCCGATGAGCGTGGCTGTGCGGCAACTTACGCGGAAATCGCCAAACAACCCGAGAGCTACCGCAAGCTCGTTTCCGAGAAGCTCACACTCGTGATCCTCGACGAGATCCACCACTGCGGCAGCGATGACCGTGCTTGGGGAGCCGGAGCCAGAATCGCTTTCGAACCAGCCGTTGCCAAGCTCCTGCTGTCGGGAACGCCTTTCCGCTCTGATAACGATGAAATTCCCTTCGTCAACTACGTGGACGGAGTGGGCGCACCAGACTTCCGCTACGGTTATGACCGCGCCCTGGCCGACGGCGTTGTCCGCGCAGTGTTCTTTCCACGCCGTGGCGGTCACATGGAATGGACCGCTCCGAATGGTGCTGCCAAGAGTGCAACCTTCGAGGACAAATTGTCTGACCGCGATGCAGCCCACAGGCTCCGCACCGCGCTTTCTCCCAACGGGGAGTGGTTGCCTTCGGTGTTGGGGGAGGCCAACACGCAGCTCACCGAACTCCGAACTGTGGACCCAGAAGCAGGTGGCATCGTCTTTTGCGAGGACTCTTTCACTGCCCGCGAGGTCGTTAAAATGCTCAGGAAGATCGGTCAGACGCCCATCTTGGCCATCTCCGAAGAGCCCGAGGCCGACGGGCGCATTAAGGTCTTCAAGTCCTCGAAGGACCCATGGATTGTTACCATCCGCAAGGTAAGTGAGGGCGTTGACATTCCTCGGCTCCGCGTTGGCGTGTACGTGACGCCGTGGATCACTGAGCTGTTCTTCCGCCAGGTGGTTGGTCGTCTCGTGCGAATCCGCCCAGGAGAAGACGATCCGACAGCTTACCTTTACATTCCAGACGACGCGCGGCTGCGAGAAATGGCCGCCCAGATCAAGCTTCAGCGGGACCACATTCTTGACCAGCAGGAAGCAGACCTGCTCGGGACCTCCATGACGGGGGTGCTCGACGAGGGTGATGGTCAGATCTCCATCTCGCTATTCTCGCCCATCTCTGCCACGCCGACAGATGAGGGCGTCATCGTAGACTCCGACACCATCACGCCGGCCGATCTCGCTAACGCGGAGCAGGTCAAGAGGATGGACTCCACGACGGTCGTGATGCCAACCGCGCTGGTGGCGGTGCTGTTGCGGAACGCCGGCGCGAGCGTGACGACGTTCACGGTGCCCTCACAGGAGAGCGGCGAGGTGCCGTTTGAGCGCAAGGAGCGGTTAAAGAAGCAGAACAACACTGCCGCGAAGCGTGTAGCCGCCGCCCACGGGATCGTCCATAGTCACGTGAACGCGCGGTTGAATAAGTTGGTAGGCGTATCAAGCATTCGTCAGTGCAGCGAGGAGCAGTTGGAGCGACGCTTGCGATTTGCTCAGGAGTGGCTGGCAGCAGGGTCTCTCACGGAAGAAGGGTGACCGAGATAATGGGTTGATCCGATGTTTGGGGAGCGCCCTGTGGCCCCGCATGCTCCGCACCAAGTGGTTCATAGTTGAGGCATCTTATATCGAGTCGTTTTCTGCTGTTACCAAAATGGAGGATGGGATGACTGGAGCATCTGGTTCTAAGAAGATTAGCCCACTTGCGTATGATGCCCTGACGGATTCACTCTCTCTAATCTTCTGGTACAAGAAGTCACTAGCGCGTTTCTTGCGCGCCGCACTTCGTGAATATCCAGAACTCCTAGTTGGACTGGATTTGGAAAACGCGCCAAAGCGCGATACTGCCGATGTGCTAGTTTCTCGGTTGATGCAAGGAGAACACAAATACCAGGCGGTATCTATTGGGCTGATGCTTGAGATTTCCTCCATGGAGCGATTCAGAGAGTTGGAGCAACTTGACGACTCTAGCTGGTTGGAGCGTGCCCAGCAGGCGGTTGCAGACCTTAGTGACCTTACAGCCCAGCATCGTGAGATAGCTGCAGAGCACGCACGGTTTGCGCAAGAATTGGCAAATGCTATCGAAGAAGCTGAAAAGGGACGTGCGACTTCGAAAGCTTTGGACGAGCTTAAGCAACAATTCCTAGTACTTCATTCATCTGCGGATCCGCAAGGGCGGGGACGTAAGTTCGAGGGGTTTCTCAATGATCTTTTCTGGCTTTTCGATCTTAACCCAAGAGCGGCCTATTCGCTGGAACTTGAGCAGATTGACGGATCCTTCAGCTTTGACACTGATGATTACGTGCTGGAAGCCAAGTGGCTAAGGGGCGTTGTGTCGCGCGAGCAATTGGATGTCTTCGGTATGAAGATTGCACGCAAGGGGAAGAACGCTCTAGGTCTTTACGTAAGCATCAATGGTTACAGTTCTGACGCATTGAAGCAGTACGAGTCGGCATCGTCGTTCACTACAATGGACGGCTCCGATATCTTTATGATCCTTGATGGTCGCGTTCGACTAGACGATCTGCTTCTACGGAAAAAGCGTTATGTCAACGAGACTGGGAATTGCTATTTTCCAGCGACTCGCATGTTGGGTGAATAGATCTTTGGAGGAAATGAGATGAAGCGGCTAGGCAAGATTCCGACATATATGCGTCGGGGTCGCGAATTACGCCAAAGCAGGAATGGCAACAAGGGATTTCGGAGAACCATAATGTTTCCGACATTAGTGTCGCTCATTTCAGCACTATTGGGCGCGCTCATTGGTGGAGGCATTACGGCTTATACTTCCAAACAATCAATTGATGCACAGCAGGCGCAGCAACGTATCCAACTTGAAGAGCAGCGAAATGGTTCGATTCGCTCTACTCGCATTAAAGTTTACCGGCAATTTCTATCTTCTATAGATAAGTCTTTTGCTCTTGGACAAGAATTCGGCTTCTGCGTGAAGAAAAACCATGAGATTTACCTGCCGGGAAACACGGGCGCTCTCGATAAACTTCATCGCTGCAAAGGCAGATTTAAGAAATATATGAGCAATATGTCACAGTCAACATTCGATGATTTAGCTATATACGGGTCAAAAGACGCCCTCGCTGGCGCATTGAACTACTCTGTAAATATGCAGCTCCAAGTTGACGAAATGGCCACGAAGGGATTTCTGACATGGGATGAAGGAAAGAGAGTGGCGACCGCTCGTGCTCAATTTGCTCAAATAATGTGCAAAGACTTGAATCCGATTCCTCGGGCAGACTGTTTTGCCCGGCCATCCCCTAATTGGCCACTTCCTTTCTGAGCCTGAATCCACCGCTGGGAATCTGATAAAAGAAGTCGGAAGGACACCTCGTAAGTGCAATTCTTCCACGACGCGGCCAAGACCGGCGCGATCTTCGATGATGAGCACGTGATCGCATACGGCGGGCTGGCCCCGGCGATGCGGTTGGCCGAGCGGTGCGGCCTGGATGCCCTGGTCGGCGAGCAGGTGGCCATCACCGCCGCCGACGGGGCCAATGCGCCGGCGAAGGTCGCCTCCATCGTGGCGGGCATGATGTGCTGGTCTGTGTTGACTTTCTGAACAGCTCCGTGCCGGCCCGTCCACTCGTCCGCGCCAGCCGTCCGGCGTTCTTGCGCGCCGTCCGCAGAAGCGGAGCGAGAGGCGGTGGCGTGCGCCGAGACGGCGGCGCGTGCGGCCCGTTTTCGGGCCGCCTTGATGATGTACAGAAAGTCCTCACATGTGAGCGGCCTCGATCCAGCCCCGGCGCAGCCCTTGCCAGTGCCCCCCTGTCCCGGCGATCTCATGAAGAGCCTGGGTCAGGCAGTTAGGCAGGCAAAGATCAACAGAGCCACCCCCTGAGCCCGGGGATGTGGGGCTTGGCCTTGGTCAGCAGTACGAGACCGAACCACTCACCTCTTCTGCATTCACGAAGCGAGCCTAGCCGGGGGATACCATCGAGCTGATTCGGACGTACATGTGAGGGGGAGTGGCGTGACGAGGGAAGTACGCGCTTTTGCGGTAACTGTCCTCACCCTCGCCGCTCTCGGAGTGGCCGCCGGGCTGCTCTGGTCCGGGCTGACGCCACGGGCTCCGTACCAGGTCACCGACCAGGGCACGGTGCTGGCCGACCCCACCACGCAGGCGCTGATCGCGGCCGACGGCTGGTTCGCGGTGATCACGGGCGGCCTGGGGCTCCTCTGCGGCGGGGTCGCCTGGTTCGCCGGGCGGCGTTTCATGCTGCCGGTGCTGCTGGGGTTGTGCGCGGGCGGGGTGCTGGCCGCGTTCCTGACCTTGTGGGCCGGAACCACGTTCACGCTCGGCGCGGTCACGGTGGAGGCGGCCTCCATCCCCGGGGTCAAGGTCGTGCCGGGCGCACTGAAGCTGACCGCCTCCGGTGTGCTGGTGTCCTGGCCGCTGCTGGCCGTGGGGTTCTTCGGGCTGCTGGAGGGCATGCACGGCTACCGCGAGTCGCCGCTGCGGCAGCCGTACGGCATCGACCCAAGCTAAAGACGGCACCCCGCACCCCTGCACAGCGCGTCGCCGTACGGAACCGACCCGAGCCAGGCCCCTGCACAGCGCCTCGCCATACCGAACCGACCCGAGTCAGGCCCCTGCACAGCGCGTCGCCGTACGGGATCGACCCGAGTCAGGAGCAGCGCCCATACCCGTGTGGTCCTTGCGCGGTGTCAGAGCGGGGGCCTGCGCAGCCCGACCTGGGTCGCCTGCTCGAACGCCCGTGCCACCCGCAGCACCCTGGCATCCTCGAACGGCCTCCCGACGATCTGCACCCCCACCGGCAGTCCGTCCTCCGTGAACCCGGCGGGCACCGAGGCGGCCGGCGAGTGCAGCACACTGATCCAGTACGCCGAACGCATCCACGACAGGTAGTCGGGCAACTTCTGCCCATTGATCTCGCTGACGTGCGGATACTCGATCGGGAACGGCGGCACCTGGCTGACCGGCGCGATCAACACGTCGTAGGTGTCGAAGAAGGCCGCCATACGCTGGTAGAGGCCGCTGCGCGCCACCTCCGCCCTGGCCAGGTCGACGCCCGTGACCTGCCGGCCCTGCTCGACGTTCCAGGCGGTGTTGGGCCCGAGCCCGCTCTTGTTCCCGTGGGCGAGCAGGTAGTACCAGGCCCGATAGGTCCTGAACGCGTCCTCGGCGCCACTCAGATCCGGCTGAACCTCCTCGACGTGCGCGCCGAGCCGCTCGAACACGCCGGGCGCCGTCGCGGTGACCGCCGCCGTCCGCGAATCCACGGGCAGCCCGCCCAGATCGGGGCTCCACGCCACCCGCAGCCCCGCCACGCCCTGCTCGGGCTCGGGGGCGAAAACCTCCTTGATCGAGTACGGGGAGCGCCGGTCGAACCCGGCGATGGCCCCGAACATCAGCGTGACGTCCTCGACCGTCCTCGCCATGGGCCCGGAGACGCCCAGGGTGTACCAGGCGGCGGTGTCCGACGGGTTGGGGACACGCCCGGGGGTGGGCCGCAGTCCGACGACGTTGCAGAAGGAGGCGGGGTTGCGCAGGGACCCGCCCATGTCGGAGCCGTCGGCCAGCGGCACCATGCCGGTGGCCAGCGCCACGGCCGCTCCACCGCTGCTGCCGCCCGCCGACTTCGACAGGTCGTAGGGGTTCCTGGTCGCGCCGAACACCTCGTTGACGGTGTGGGAGCCGGTGCCGAACTCCGGCGTGTTCGTCTTGCCCACGGTGACGGCACCCGCCGCCCGCAGCCGCCCGACGATCACGTCGTCCTGGTCGGGCACGTTGTCAGCGAACATCGGCGACCCGTACGTGGTGCGGATCCCCGCGGTGTCGACCAGATCCTTGTGCGCGACCGGCACGCCGTGCAGCGGCCCGACCGGCTCCCCCGCGCCGATCGCCGCGTCGGCCGCCTTGGCCGCCTCCAGTGCCCGCTCGGCGACGAGGGTGACGATGGCGTTGACGGTGGGGTTGACCTGTTCGATGCGGTCAAGGTGCGCCTGGAGGACCTCCACGGCGCTCACCTGCCGGGTCTTGATGAGGTCGGCCAGCTCGGTCGCAGTCAGGTAGTGCAGTTCACTCACCCTGCGATCCTCCCCCACAGACACCGGCAAGGCGACGGCCCCCCTCCACCGAGCCCCCACCACCCCGACAGCCGCTCCTCGCAAAGACCCCTCCATCCCTTACGGCTCCGCACGGGAGGGCCCACCCACCGCACGTGGCCGGGGTCTGTCCAGGGTGACGCTCACCAGGTGCGTATGGCGGGCCGCCGTAACGGCGCTCTGTGGGCCGTGGGAGTGGTGACGATCAATTGCGCGAGCATGGTGACGAGCGTGATCAGCATCGCCCAGACGGGGTGGGTGGCTTTCATGGACGACCACGCTAGGCAAGCGGGCCGGGGTGGCGCGTCGGACCAGGGGTTGAAATCGTTCATGACGATGGTCATGGCCATCAGGGAGGATCACAACGTCCGCGCGGATCATTAAAGTCGGTGCCATGCTGCTCCGTCTGGCTCGGCTGCGTGACGCGCGACAAAGGGAATGAGGGCGCTCCCGGCTGAAGAGGCAGGGCGATGGAATGGCGAAGACCATGACGGCACTGCAAAGCGACAGGGCAAAGCGACAGGGCAAGGCGACAGGGCAAGGCGACAGCGCGGCGAAGGCCATGGCAGCGCTACTGAGCGACAACCCAAGGCGATGGTGCGGTGAGGGCGATCAGAGTTCTGCTGGTCGATGATCAGGAGCTCATCCGGCAGGGGCTGCGCAAGATGCTGGAGATCGAGGACGGCATCGAGGTGGTCGGTGAGGCGGCCGACGGGGAGGAGGCGCTGCGTGTGATCGAGACCTGCGATCCAGACGTGGCGCTGGTGGACGCGAGGATGCCCAGGATGGACGGCGTTGAGTCATGGACGTAGACGGCCGACGAATGACCCAACGACACCGCGACGCGGCGACGAAACAGGTGGCCGGCCGAAGCCCGGCCATGCGCCCCCATGAGTGACCAGGTCACCACGACCACGGCCCAGGGGGCGCGCGTCGCGGTGGCCGGCCACGCTCACCCGGTGAGCGTCACCCTGGACAGAGGCCGGCCACGTGTGGTGGGTGGGCTCTCCCGCGCGGAGCCGTAAAGGATGGAAAGGCCCTCAGCGCAAAGGATGGGACACCAAGGCTCAGGGGATCAGGCATGCGGGACCGAGCAGTTGCTTGAGGTCGCCCATGAGGGAGGCTGAGGGCGTCACCCGGAGGCGGTCGTCGAGGCGCAGCACCGTCGTCTTCGGCCCGTGGTGGACCTGCAGGTGCACCTCCGACGGGCCAGGGTGCAGGGCCAGGATCTCCTTCAGCCGCCCCACCACCGGCGGCGTGCAGCGCCTCAGGGGCAGGCTCACCAGCAGCGGTCCCCCGATCTCCTGGGTCAGGTCGGGCGCCGTCACCTCCATGGCGATGATCTTCGCCACGTCCTCGCGCTTGTCGATGCGCCCCTTGACGAAGACGATCGCGTCCTCGGCCAGGATCGTCGAGCACAGCTGGTAGGCGGAGGGGAAGATCATCACCTCGATCGAGCCCTCAAGGTCCTCGAGCTGGGTCAGCACCCACGTGTCGCCCCTCTTGGTCACCTTGCGCTGCATCCCGCTGAGGATCCCGCCCACGGTCACCACCTGCGAGTCGGCCCGGCCCTCGTCCTGCACGGCCGCGATCGAGCAGTCGGCCCCGAGCGCCAGGATGTGCTCGACGCCGAACAGCGGGTGGTCGGAGACGTAGAGGCCGAGCATCTCGCGTTCGAACTGCAGGAGGGTGTTCTTGTCCCACTCCCCCACCGGGATCTGCACGTCGAAGGTCTGGTCCTCGCCGCCGTCGGCCCCGCCGAACAGGGAGTCCTGCCCGATGGCCTCGTTCCTCTTGATGTCGGTGATCGCGTCGACGGCCGGCTCGTGCACCATGATCAGGCCCCTGCGCACGTGCCCCAGCGAGTCGAACGCCCCCGCCTTGACCAGCGACTCGATCACGCGCTTGTTGCAGACGACGGCGGGCACCTTGCGCAGGAAGTCCTTGAAGTCAGAGAAGCGGCCCTTCTGCCTGCGCGCGGCGATGATGCCGTCGACGACGTTGGCGCCCACGTTGCGCACCGCCGACAGCCCGAAGCGGATGTCGGTGCCGCGCGGCGTGAAGTCGAAGTCGGAGTCGTTGACGTCCGGCGGGAACACCTTGATGCCCATGCGGCGGCACTCGTTGAGGTAGAGGGCCGACTTGTCCTTGTCGTCCTTGACCGCGGAGAGCAGCGCGGCCATGTAGGCGGCCGGGTGGTTGGCCTTGAGGTAGGCGGTCCAGTAGGCGATGAGGCCGTAGGCGGCGGTGTGGGCCTTGTTGAAGGCGTAGTCGGAGAAGGGCAGCAGAATGTCCCACAGCGCCTTGATGGCGGCGGCGGGGTAGCCGTTGTCCTTCATGCCCTGCTCGAAGGAGGTGTACTGCTGGTCCAGCTCCGCCTTCTTCTTCTTGCCCATCGCGCGGCGCAGCAGGTCGGCGCTGCCGAGCGAGTAGCCGGCCACCCGCTGCGCGATGGCCATGACCTGCTCCTGGTAGATGATCAGGCCGTAGGTGGTGTCGAGGATGTCCCTGAGCGGCTCCTCCAGGGCGGGGTGGATCGGTGTGATCTCCTGCTGGCCGTTCTTGCGCAGGGCGTAGTTGGTGTGGGAGTTGGCGCCCATCGGGCCCGGCCGGTAGAGGGCGAGGGCGGCCGAGATGTCCTCGAAGTGGTCGGGGCGCATGAGGCGCAGCAGCGAGCGGCTGCCGCTGCCGTCGAGCTGGAAGACGCCGAGCGTGTCGCCCTTGGCCAGCAGGTCGTAGCTCTTACGGTCGTCGAGCGGCAGCCCGAGCAGATCGACCTTCTCGCCCGTGGTCGCCTCGATCATCTTGAGGCAGTCGTCCATGACGGTGAGGTTGCGCAGGCCCAGGAAGTCCATCTTCAGCAGGCCGAGCGACTCGCAGGCCGGATAGTCGAACTGCGTGATGATCACGCCGTCGGAGTCGCGGCGCATGATCGGGACGTGGTCGGTCAGCACCTCGGCCGACATGATCACGCCGGCGGCGTGCACGCCGGTCTGCCTGATCAGGCCCTCCAGGCCCCTGCCGAGGTCCATCGTCGCCTTGACGTCGGCGTCTTCCTCGTAGAGCCTGCGCAGCTCACCGGCCTCGTCGTAACGCGGGTGCTCCTTGTCGAAGATGCCGGCGAGCGGGATGTCCTTGCCCATGACGGCGGGCGGGAAGGCCTTGGAGACCCGGTCGCCCAGCGCGTAGGGGTAGCCCAGGACGCGGCCGGCGTCCTTGATGGCGGCCTTCGCCTTGATGGTGCCGAACGTGGCGATCATGGCGACCTTGTCGGCGCCCCACTTCTCGGTCACGTAGCGGATGACGTCGCCGCGCCTGCGCTCGTCGAAGTCGATGTCGACGTCGGGCATGGAGACGCGCTCGGGGTTGAGGAACCGCTCGAAGATCAGCCCGTGCGCGATCGGGTCGAGGTCGGTGATGCCCATCGCGTACGCCACCAGCGACCCCGCCGCCGACCCACGCCCGGGCCCGACCGGGATGCCGCTCTGCTTGGCCCACATGATGAAGTCGGCTACCACGAGGAAGTAGCTCGGGAAGCCCATCTGCTCGATGATCCCGATCTCGTATTCGGCCCGCTTCCTGTGGTGCTCGTCGTAGCCGTCCGGCCAGCGCCGGTCCATGCCCTCCCAGACGCCGCGGCGGAAGAACTCGCTCTCCGTCATCCCCTCGGGGATCGGGTAGGTCGGCATGAGGTTCTTGAACGGGAAGAACCCCGACGGATCGACCCGCTCGGCCACCAGCAGCGTGTTGCGGCAGCCCTCGGCCCACAGGTCGGAGGAGTCGACCGCGCGCATCTCCTCGGCGCTCTTGATGTAGTAGCCGGTGCCGTCGAAGCGGAAGCGGTCGGGGTCGGACAGCTGCTTGCCGGTCTGGATGCACAGGAGGGCGTCGTGGGAGGCGGCGTCGGCCTCGTGGGTGTAGTGCGAGTCGTTGGTCACCAGCGGCGGGATGCCCAGCTCCGCGCTGATCCGGCTCAGCCCGTCGCGGACGCGGCGCTCGATGTCGAGGCCGTGGTCCATGATCTCCAGGAAGAAGTCGTCCTTCCCGAAGATCTCCTGGTATTTCGCGGCGGCCTTGAGCGCCTCGTCGTACTGGCCGAGCCGCAGCCGTGTCTGCACCTCGCCCGACGGGCAGCCCGTGGTGGCCATGAGACCGCCGGCGTGCTCGGCGAGGAGCTCGGCGTCCATCCGCGCCCATTTGCGCACGAAACCCTCGGTGTAGGCGCGCGAGGACAGCTTCATCAGGTTGTGCAGGCCGGTCCTGTCACGCGCCCAGATCGTCATGTGGGTGTAGTGGCCACCCGCCGAGACATCGTCCCTCTTCTGGTGCGGCTCGCCCCACGACACCGGCTTCTTGTTGTGGCGGCGCTCGGGCGCCACGTAGGCCTCGATGCCGATGATCGGCTTCACGCCGGCGTCCGTGGCCTGCCGGTAGAAGTCGTAGGCGCCGTGCAGGTTGCCGTGGTCGGTGATCGCGATGGCGGGCATGCCCAGGTCGCCGACATGTCGGAACATCTGCTTGAGGCGGGCCGCCCCGTCCAGCATCGAGTATTCGGTATGGACGTGCAGATGGACGAACGAGTCGCTGGGCGACATGGAGCGGCGCCTCCCCGTCTCGAAGTGGTGTGCGATAACTGAACTGTAGTTGGCGGCACCGACAATCCGAGGCCGCCTCACACCAGCCCCGCGGACCGGCGCGGCGGGTCCAACGCCACAGGCCGTACCGATATCCTCGATGTCACTTAAAGTCATCAAGGAGTCACTCGGTGCGCACGCAGTCGGACGAGGGATACAAACACGCGCTGGGCAACCGGCAGGTCCAGATGATCGCCATCGGCGGGGCGATCGGGGTGGGCCTGTTCCTGGGCGCCGGCGGCCGGCTGGCCGCCGCGGGCCCGGCCCTCGTGCTCTCGTACGCCGCCGCCGGGGTGGCCGCGTTCTTCGTCATGCGGGCGCTCGGCGAGCTCGTGCTCTACCGCCCGGCCTCGGGCTCGTTCGTCGAGTACGCCGGCGAGTTCATCGGCCCGTGGGCGGCCTTCGCCAGCGGCTGGATGTACTGGATCAACTGGGCCTTCACCGGCATCGCCGAGCTGACCGCCATCGCCGCGTACGTCCATTACTGGGCCCCCGCCTTCCCCGAGTGGCTCACGGCCCTGATCTCCCTCGGCTTCGTCATGACCGTCAACCTGCTGTCGGTGCGGATGTTCGGCGAGCTGGAGTTCTGGTTCGCCATGCTCAAGGTCCTGGCCATCACGGTCTTCCTGGTGGTGGGCCTGGTGCTGGTGGTGTTCGCGGTCGGCGACGCGGGCCCGCAGAACCTGGTGGCGCACGGTGGGTTCTTCCCGACCGGGGTCCCGCTGGTGCTGATGAGCCTGCAGTCGGTGGTGTTCGCCTACGCCTCGATCGAGCTGGTCGGGATCACGGCGGGCGAGACGGCCAGGCCGCACGAGATCATGCCGAAGGCGATCAACGGCGTCGTGTGGCGCATCGGGATCTTCTACGTGGGCTCGGTGACGCTGCTGGCCATGGTCCTGCCCTGGACCGCCTACCAGGCGGACACCTCGCCGTTCGTGACGGTCTTCTCCGGGCTGGGCGTCCCGTGGGCGGCCGACGCCATGAACCTCGTGGTGATCACCGCCGCCCTCTCCTCCTGCAACTCCGGCCTGTACGCCACGGGCAGAATCCTGCGCTCGATGGCGATGAAGCAGGAGGCCCCCCGCTTCGCCGGCGCCCTCAGCTCCCGGCACGTGCCCATCGGCGGCATCGTGTTCACCGCCCTGATGTTCGTGGCGGGGGTGGCGTTGTTCTACTTCCTGCCCGAGCGGGCCTTCAACATCGCCACGGCCGTGGCCTCGCTCGGCGTGATCACCACGTGGGGCGTCCTGGTGTTCTGCCAGATCCGCCTGCGCCGCACAGGGCACCGCTCGGACTTCCCGATGCCCGGCTCCCCCTACACCAACTGGCTCACGCTGGCGTTCCTGGCGCTGGTGGTGCTGCTGATGCCGTTCGCCGACCAGGACCAGCGGGTGGCCTTCTACCTGGCCCCCGCCCTGGCCATCGCGATCACCCTGGGCTGGCTGGCGGTGAGCCGGCGGCGCGCGCGGCGGGCAGGAACCGTGGCCGCCCAGCCATTCCCGGGCCGATCATCGGCTGGGTAGTCTCGATGGCGGCAGCAGAAGCAGTCGCCGCTCGGGGAGGTCGCACTGGACGAGGCTAGACGGATGGCTCGACGGGGGGTCGTCCAGGCAGCCGCGGCGGCCGCCGCCGGCGTCGTGCTGGCGCTGGCGTGCCTGCCCCTCGGCGTCTACCCCAAGCTGGCCTGCGCCGTCCTGGACGCGGGCTGCCCCGCAGGCCGGGAGGCGCCGGGCGCCCTGCCGGTGGTGACCAGGCTGACACCCGTGCAAGTGGCCCAGAGCGGCAGATATGTCGCGCTCGGCGACTCCTACTCCTCCGGCGAGGGGGTCTACGAGCTGGACGAGGAGCCGGTCAACGACGGGGCCGACCGCTGCCACCGGGCGACGGGCTCCTACGTTCCGCTGGTCGCGAACGCCTACAGGTTCGGCGGCGGCACCGCCTTCTACGCCTGCAGCGGAGCCACCACCCGCCAGCTCCTGACCGGCCAGTACGGCCAGCCGCCGCAGATCACCCGGGTGAACTCGGCGGCGAGCCTGATCACGCTGAGCATCGGGGGCAACGACGCCGGCTTCACCAAGGTGCTGACGGGCTGCATCGTCAAGATCCCGTGGTCGACGGCCTGCGTCGACCAGGACGCCGCCGTCGGCCGCCGCATCGAGGAGCTGCGCACGAGCATGCTCCAGATCCTGCGCGAGCTGCGCGTGCGCGCCCCCGGCGCCCGCGTCATCGTGCTCGGCTACCCCAGGCCGTTCCCGGAGAGCCCGCAGACGAGCGTCGACAACATGAGCGAGGCCGACCAGCGCTGGCTGAACGGCATGACGCGGCGGCTCAACGACGCCGTGGGGGCCGTGGTGGCGGACTTCGACCGGGCCATCGCGGCGTTCGGCGCGCCCGGCAGCGCCGAATACGTGGACGCCTACGAGTCGTTCGCCGGCCACGAGGTGGGCCGGCCGCAGCCGTTCCTGAACGGGCTGGCCATGAACATGGAGGAGCTGTCGGTCAACGCGCGCAGCTATCACCCGACGGGTGACGGCTACCGCCGGTTCGCGGAGCTCATCACGAAGCAGATCGCGGCCGGCCCCGGCCGGCCGATGAACAACGTCCACGTGGCCGCCACCCCCTGAGCCGGGCTCACCGGGCCGCGCGCTCCTCGGCCAGGTGCAGGCCCGCCTCGATGACCGCGTTCATGATCGTGGCCATCCGCTCCTCACCCAGAGAGGGCGCGCGCACGGCCATCCTGGCGACGAGGGCGCGCTCCCTGCCCAGGTCGCGGCCCGCGAAGCCGCCCACCGGCTTGATCCGCTGCACGATGCCCGCCAGCGCGGCCCGCCGTTCGAACAGCGTGGCCAGCGCGGCGTCCACCCGGTCGATCGCCTGCCTGGCCTCGGGCAGCGTGGCGGGCGCCTCGTCGCGCAGCAGGGCGCCGACGAGCGCCACGGCCTCCTCCGCCACCCGCCGGTCCGCCCCCACGTCAGAGGCGTCGACGATCAGCCCGTCGGCCCCGGCCGCGACGGCGGCGGCCGACAGGCCGACGTCGCCGGAGACGTCGGCCAGCACGGGACGCCCCGAGGCCGCCTTGGCGGCCCGCATGAGCGCCAGGTCGGGCCGGCCGCCCTCGCACAGGATCACCCGCCCGTCCCCCTCGGTCGCGCAGTAGTCCGCCAGCCCCAGCCACTCCTCCACCGACGCCGTGGCCCGGCGCTCCACCACCACCGGCAGCCCGAGCCCGGCCGCCGCGCGCACCAGGGGGATGTCGCGCGTCCATGACGCCCCCACCACCACGGCGTGCGCGTGCTCGGCGATCGCCGGCAGGTCGGCGGCCGTGGACGGCTCCACGAGCGTGGCTCCCTCCAGCGCCTGCCCGCGCCGCAGGCTCACCCGGCCGCCGATCACCACGGCGGGCCCCTCGCCCACGAGCAGTTCGCCCACCGGCACCGCGTGCCGTTCCAGCGTCGATGACATTCCCGACTCCCCATTCGGCCGGCCCCTGGAGCCGGCGGGACAAAACCCAAAAAGGCAGAGACGGATGTCTCTGCCTCGTGCCGACTCCAGGTGGTCGCTAGCTCACGACCGGCTCTCCCGGAGCCGGCTCGGTAAACGCGTAGCGACGACAAGTCATATCTGAACCCTACACCCCTGCCTCCACCTGCTGGGCAGCCCTTCCCACATGACGGACTGTCCTTCAGGCGAGTCGCCGTTGATCCCTGCCTATGGGAGTATTTCTTGGCCTAGAGGGAGGGTTTGAGGCCGTTGATGTCGGATCGCAAGCAGGACGGACGCCGCATCGCCGGCCGCTACCAGCTGCAGGAACCCATTGGCAGGGGCGGAATGGGCATCGTCTGGCGTGCCCACGACGAGCTTCTCGACCGCACAGTCGCGGTCAAGGAGGTCAGATACGCCGCCGCCCTGGGCGAGGAAGTGCAGCTGCTGAACCGGCGCACCATGCGCGAGGCGAGGGCGGCGGCGAGGTTCGAGCATCCCAACGTGATCGTCGTGCACGACGTGATCGAGGAGGACGGCCGGCCCTGGATCGTCATGCAGCTCGTCCAGTCGCGCTCGCTGGGCGCCGTGATCAAGCAGGACGGGCCTCTGCAGCCCAAACGGGTGGCCGAGATCGGCCTGGCGATGCTGGACGCGCTGCACCGCGCCCACGAGGCGGGCGTGCTGCACCGTGACGTCAAACCCGAGAACGTGTTATTGGCGGACGACGGCCGGGTCGTGCTCACCGACTTCGGCATCGCCACGCTGGAGACCGAGACTCAGCTCACCGTGACGGGCCTGGCGGGCACGCCGGCGTTCATCGCGCCCGAGCGGCTCAAGGGACTGCCCGCCCGGCGCGAGTCGGACCTGTGGTCGCTGGGCGCCACGCTGTACACCGCCGTGGAGGGCCGCTCGCCGCACGAGCGCGGGATGGCCCTGGCGACCATGCACGCCGTGCTCACCGACGAGCCGGATCCCGCGACCCACGTGGGCCCGCTCAGCGACGTGATCAGCGGGCTGCTGGAGAAGGAGCCGGTGCAGCGGCTGACGTACGAGGAGACGCAGCGGCGGCTGCGCGAGACCCTCGCCCAGATGAACGCACCGGTGAGCCCGCCGCCCACCGCGCAGTTCCCGGCCGCGCAGGAGCTGCACGTGCCGGCCGCGGCCGAGCAGCGGCGCCCCACCGCGCCGACGAAGCCGAAGCGTCCCGCCAAGGCCAGGCGTCCGTACGCGCCGGTCGAGGACGACACCCCGACCGACCCCGACCTCCTGTCCCCCTCCCAGGAGGCCATGCCCGAGACCGGCGTCCGCATCCCCCAGGCGCTGACCGCCGAACCGCCGCGGCCTCCTGCCGAGTCCACGATGGAGGCGGGCAGGCCGGAGCAGCGCCGGGCCGCCCTGATCATCGCGGTCGCCGTGGCGGTCCTGCTGGTGGCGGGTGTGGGCGGCTACCTCGGCCTGCGCTCGGCTCCCGACGAGGGGCCGCAGGAGGATGCCGGCGCGCACGCGGCGGCCGTCACGACGAACCAGTCGCAGGCGCCGCCGAGCGCGTCCGCCTCGCAGCCGCCCACGGCCGAGCCGTCGGCGTCCGCGCCGGCGTCGCCCAGCTCCTCCCCCAGCGCGACACCCGAGGAGACGAAGAAGGACGCGATGCCGTCCGGGTGGAAGAACCACAAGGACAAGCTCGGCTTCCAGATCGGCCTGCCCAAGGGCTGGGACGAGTGGAAGCGCACCGGCAAGGGCGTCGAGTTCAAGGGTCCGGGCGGGGCGCCCAACGCGCACGTGCGGATCGAGGAGTTCCCCAAGCTCGGCAAGGACCCGTTGAAGGGCTGGAAGAAGCTGGAGCCGAGTCTCAAGGACGGCTACGGCGGCTACAAGAAGCTCGGCATCAAGAAGGTGGACTACCGCAAGGCCGCCGCCGACTGGGACTTCATCTGGCCCACCAACACGGGCAAGAGCCACATCCGCTACCGAGGGTTCATCGCGGAGGACGGGAAGGCGTACGCGATCTACTGGCACACGCTCAGCAGCCACTGGAAGGCCGACTATGACCTCTTCGAAGGCTTCTGTGCGACGTTCGTCCCTCCCAAGTAGGTAGGCTGCGCTCCGTGCGCGTCAGCAATCGTTACCGTCTCATCGAGCCGCTCGGCGAGGGCGGCATGGGTGTGGTCTGGCGAGCCTACGACGAGCTGCTAGACCGCACGGTGGCGGTCAAGGAGGTCCGTTACACGGGCGTCGGCGACGCCAAGCGGGCCGAGCTCAACCGCAGGACCATCAGGGAGGCCAGGGCCGCGGGCCGGCTCGACCACCCCTCGGTCGTCGTCATCCACGACGTCGTGGAGGAGGACGGCCGGCCCTGGATCGTGATGCAGCTCGTCCGCTCGCGCTCGCTGGCGCAGGTGATCGGCGAGAGCGGGCCGCTGCGGGCGGGACAGGTCGCGCTGATCGGCGGCCGGGTGCTCGACGCGCTGCGGGCCGCGCACGCGACCGGGGTGCTGCATCGTGACGTCAAGCCCGAGAACGTGCTGCTCGCCGACGACGGCAGGGTGGTGCTGACCGACTTCGGCATCGCCTCGATGGAGACCGAGGCGGGGCTGACGGCGACCGGCAACCTGGTGGGCACGCCCGCGTACATGCCGCCCGAGCGCCTCAACGGCGAGCCCGCCCGGCCGGAGTCGGACCTGTGGTCGCTGGGCGCCACGCTGTACGCGGCGGTCGAGGGGGAGCCGCCGTTCAAACGGGACTCCTGGGCCGCGACGGTGGCGGCGGTGCTGCGCGACGCGCCGGAGCCGCCGGTGCGGGCAGGGGCGCTGAAGCCGGTCATCATGGGCCTGCTGCGCCGCGACCCGGCCGCGCGGATGCCCGCGGAGGAGGCCGCCAGGCTCCTGTACGAGGTCGCCTCGGCCCCGGTCGCGACCACGCCCGGCCTCCCATGGGATGCCGAAGCGAGCCCTGCCGGGCGGACGACCGGTGGCGTGCCGTACCCCACGGTTCCCGGTCAGCGGAGCAGGCGCGGCAAGGCGCTGTGGCTCGGGGTGCCCGCGGCGGTGGCCGTCGTGGCGGTGCTGGGCACGGGCGGCGTCCTGCTGTCCGACCGGTGGACGGCCCAGGCCACGCCCCCGCCCGCCACGCCAACCACCGAGCCGAGCGCGACCCCCACCCCCACCCCAACCCTCACTCCCACCCCGGCCCCCACCGCCACGAACCCACGGGTCCCCGTGGGCTGGCGGTCGTACAGGAACACCGCGGGCGGCTTCCAGATCGCCCTGCCCCGGCAGTGGCGGGCGACGAAGAACCCGGCCAGGGACAGCGTCACCTTCAAGGGCGCCGGCGTCCCCGGCACGATGATCGTGGAGTGGACCGTCCCCGACCTCCCCTGGCAGGACCCGGTCAAGCACTGGGCCGCCCTGGAGGCGGAGATCCGCGCGAAGGGCGAGTTCCAGCAGTACAAGCGGATCGGCATCACCTCCACCCGCTACCTCGGCATGGAGGCGTCCGACTGGGAGTTCACCAGGATGCGCGACGGCGTGCTGATCCACGTGATCAACCGCGGCTTCCACACCGCCGACGGCCGCCCGTACGCCCTCTACTGGGAGAGCCCGCACGCCCGCTGGGCCAGGGACAGGCACTACTTCGACACGTTCGTCAAGGCGTTCAGGCCGCTGTGAAGGAGCAGGCGAGATTCTGGCGGCACCCGGCGGTGCCGGAGACGGACCTGCTCAAGGCCCGCTATGTCACCCACCGCTTCACCAGGCACGCCCACGACGGCTACGCCATCGGGCTGATCGTCTCGGGCGTGGAGGAGTTCGACTACAAGGGGACGTTGCATCGGGCGGCGGCGGGCGAGCTGGTGCTGGTCAACCCCGACTCGGCGCACACGGGGCAGGCGGGGACGCCGGGCGGGTGGGCGTACCGGATGCTCTATCCGTCGATCGACGCGCTGGCCGGGATCGCCGCCGAGCTGGGCATGCCCTTCGGGACGCCGCACTTTCCCGAGCAGGTGGCGCGCGACGAGCAGCTGGCGGCGCTGCTCGGGCGGACGCACCAGGCGGCCGAGCGGGGCGACGCGCTGGCCGCCTCGACGCTCAGCCGCACGTTGTTCGCCCGGCTGCTGACCCGCCACGCCGCCCCGGGACCGGCCGCGATCGTGCCGGACGTGGGCAGGCGGGCCGTTCGCGAGGCGCTGGACCTGCTGCACCAGAGCCTGGTCGATCCTCCGGCGCTGGACGACCTGGCGGGCGCGGTGGGGTCGCGGCCGTTCGCGCTGCTGCGGGCGTTCAAGGCGGCGACGGGGATGCCGCCGCACGCGTACCTGACCTCGCTGCGGGTCCGGCAGGCGTGCCGTCTTCTGCGCTCCGGTGTGCCTCCCGCGCGGGTGGCCGCCGAGGTGGGCTTCACCGATCAGGCCCACCTGAACCGGCACTTCAAACGCATTGTGGGCGTGCCGCCTGCCGCGTACCAGCGGGCTGCAGGAACGTACAAGACGGGTGATTTGTCCGCCATCTAGCCTCAGGTGGCATGGAACAGAACACACACCGTTCCGCCGCCGTGCGGGACGGTCTCGGCGTGGGCCTGGCCGTGGGGCTGTCCGGCCTCGCCTTCGGCGCCGCGGCGATCACCGCGGGCATCTCGGTGCCGCAGGCGTGCGTGCTGAGCCTGCTGGCCTTCACCGGCGCCTCGCAGTTCGCGCTCACCGGCGCCGTGGCCGCGGGCGGCGACCTGGTGACCGCCGCTCTGGGCGCGCTGCTGCTGGGCGGCCGCAACACCCTGTACGGCCTGCGCCTGGCCGACCTGCTCCAGGTACGCGGCCCGCGCAGGCTCCTGGCCGCGCACGGCGTCATCGACGAGACCGCGGCCGTCACGCTGGCCCAGCCGACCCCCCAGGCGGCCCGCACGGGCTTCCTGACCACGTTCGCCAGCCTGTACCTCACCTGGAACCTCACCACGCTGGCCGGCGCCTACGGCACCTCGTTCCTGGGCGACCCCGGCGTCCTCGGGCTGGACGTGGTGGGCCCGGTCGCGTTCCTGGCCATCCTGTGGCCCCGCCTGGCGGGCAGCGCCGAACTGCGCGGGCTGGCCGCCGGCGCGGCGGCGATCGCGCTGTGCGCCACCCCGTTCTTCCCCCCGGGCGTGCCCGTGCTGCTGTCGGCCGTCGCGGTCCTGGTGGTGATGGTCCGATGACGCTGTGGTGGGCGATCGCCGCCGTCTGCGCGGGCTGCTACGCGCTCAAGCTGGCCGGGCTGGCCGCGCCCCGGGCGGTGCTGAACCATCCGGCCGTGCGCAGGTTCGCGGAACTGGTGCCGGTGGCGCTGCTGGCGGCGCTGATCGCGGTGCAGTTGTTCACGGAGCAGGGCGGGCTGCGCTTCGATCCCGCCCGCGCGGCGGGGCTCGGGGCGGCGGTCGTGGCGCTGCTGCTGCGCGCCCCTTTCCTGGTCGTTCTGGCCACCGCGGCGGCGATTACCGCGCTTGTCCGGATTCTTCTGGGGTAGTCGCCGGTGCATGTCCGATTCTGCGGAGATGGTCGGCGGGCGATATCGGCTGCTGAAGACGATCGGTCAAGGCGGCATGGGCACGGTGTGGCAGGCGCACGACGAGGTGCTCGGCAGGGACGTGGCCGTCAAGGAGGTGCTGCCGCCGCCCGATCTGACGGGCGCCGAGCGCGAGGAGTTCGCCAAGCGCACCTTCCGTGAGGCCAGGGCGGCCGGCCGGGTGGCGCACCCCGGCGTGGCCACCGTGTACGACGTCGTGGAGGAACGAGGCCACCCCTGGATCGTCATGCAACTCGTGCGCTCGCGCACGCTGGGCGAGCTGATCCGCGACGAGGGCCCGATGCCCCCGCTCGACGCCGCCGCCGTCGGGCTGCAGCTCATGGAGGCGCTGCGCGCCGCGCACGCGGCCGGCGTCTTACACCGGGACGTCAAGCCCGACAACGTGCTGCTCGCCCAGGACGGCCGGGCGGTGCTCACCGACTTCGGCATCGCCACCACCGAGGACGAGGCGCCCCTCACGCGCACGGGCATCCTGGTCGGCACCCCCGCCTTCATGGCGCCGGAACGCGCGGCGGGCAGCCGGGCCATGCCGGCGTCGGACCTGTGGTCGCTGGGCGTGACGCTGTACATGGCCGTCGAGGGCAAGTCCCCCTTCCACCGGGACAACGCCCTGGCCACGCTGGGCGCGGTCATGCACGCCGAGCCGGAGCCGCTGGCCCGCGCTGGCGTGCTCGCCCCCGTGCTGCTGGGGCTGCTGCGCAAGGATCCGGCCCAGCGCATGACGCTGGAGGAGGCCGAGCGGCGGGTGGGCGCGATCCTGACGGGCAGCGTCCCCGAGCGGACGGGCCCTGTCACCGTTCCCGGGATGAGGCGGCGGCGCCGTTCGCCGGTGGCCGCGATCGCCGCGGGCGCGGTCGTCGTCGGCCTGGTCACGGGCGGGGCCGCCTGGTGGACCCAGCGCGACCAGCACCGCACCTCGCCGCCGGGTCCTCTCCCCGCCGTGGTGACGGCCACCGCCTCCAAGACGGGGACCCCGCGCCCGACGTACGAGGCGCCGGCGCGGACCACTCCGCCTCAGACCACTCCGCCGCAGACCGCTGCGCCCCGGACCGGGAGCACCCCGCCGCCCTCGCGGGAACAGTCCGGTACGCCGACCGGCGAGCGGACCACCGGCAAGACCCGGAGGCCGGAGCCGACCGGCACCAAGAAGGACAAGACGCCCGCCGCCGCCACCCCCAGCCAGGTGGAGGGTTCGGGCAACGGCCGGGCATCGGACAAGGGCAAGAAGAAGAGGGCCTGAGCCTCAGGACTCCTCGCGGACGATCTCCAGGGCCTTGTTCAGGTCGGCCGGGTAGTCGGTGCTGAACGACATCCACTCCCCGGTCGAGGGGTGCTCGAACCCGAGCGCCACCGCGTGCAGCCACTGCCGGGTGAGGCCGAGGCGGGCCGACAGCGTGGGGTCGGCGCCGTACAGGAGGTCTCCGACGCACGGGTGGCGCAGCGCCGACATGTGCACCCTGATCTGGTGCGTGCGTCCGGTCTCCAGCTTGATGTCCAGCAGCGACGCGGCCCTGAACGCCTCCACCGTGTCGTAGTGCGTGACGGACGGCTTCCCGCCGGCCACCACGGCGAAGCGGCCGTCGCCCGACGGGTGCCGGTCGATGGGCGCGTCCACCGTGCCCCTGAACGGGTCGGGATGCCCCTGCACCAGCGCGTGGTAGCGCTTGTCGACCGTGCGCTCCTTGAAGGCCCGCTTGAGGAAGGAGTAGGCGTGCTCGCTCTTGGCCACCGCCATCGCGCCCGTGGTGTTGGCGTCGAGCCGGTGCACGATGCCCTGGCGCTCGGCGGCGCCGCTGGTGGCGATCGTGTGCCCGGCCCCGAGCAGCCCGCCGATCACGGTGGGCCCGGTCCAGCCGACGGTCGGGTGGGCGGCGACCCCGATGGGCTTGTTGACCACGATGATGTCGTCGTCCTCGTAGACGATGGTCATGCCCGGCACGGGCTCGGCCACCGGCATGGGCGTGGTGACGGGCGGCGGCATCGTCACCTCCAGCCACGCTCCGGCGTGCACTCTGTCGGACTTGGCGGGCTGGCGGCCGTCCACCTGCACCTCGCCCGCCACGATCAGCTCGGCGGCGCGGGTGCGGGAGAAGCCGAACAGCCGCGAGAGCGCGGCGTCGACCCGCTCGCCCTCCAGCCCGTCGGGCACCGGCAGGCTGCGCTGCTCAGTCATCCTTCGCCACCTCCTTGGACCCGTCGATCTGCACGTTGCGCCAGGCCAGGAGCACCGCCAGGATGCCACCGCAGACGATCGCGGAGTCGGCGACGTTGAACACGGGGAAATAGTCGATGATGGGGAAGTGCCCGGGGAGCACCTCGATGAAGTCCACGACGTGCCCCTGGAGCTGCGAGGAGCGCCCGAACCCCGAGGGATAGCGCAGCAGCCGGTCGGTGAGGTTGCCGAGCGCGCCGCCCAGCAGCAGCCCGAGGGTGAGTGCCCAGGCCCGGCTGCCGAGTTTGCGCGCCGTGCGCACGATGGCCACGACCACGCCCGCCGCGATGAAGGTGAAGACGAACGTCATTCCGGTGCCGATGCTGAACGCGGCACCGGAATTGAAGATCACCCGGAACTGCAGCACGTCCGGGATGACGACCAGGGGGGGCTGGTCCTCCAGGGTGCGCAGCACCACCGTCTTGGTGATGAGGTCGGCCGCGTAGATCACGGCCGCCAGCACGACGAGGACGGCGAAGAGCCGCCCGCGACTCCCGCCTCCCGTTACCGGCGCTCCTCCTTCTGCTTGCAGGCCACGCACAGCGTCGCCCTCGGGAACGCCTGAAGGCGTTCCTTGCCGATCGGCTTGTGGCACGATTCGCACACTCCATAGGTCCCTGCGTCGATCCTGGCGATCGCACGTTCGTTCTGCGCGACCAGATCGCGCGCATTCAGGGTAAGGGCGATCTCGCGTTCGCGCTCGTAGGTCTTGGCGCCGGCGTCCGCCTGGTCGTCGCCCGCTCCCTGGGTGACGTCCCCGGAGGCGATCTCCGACTCGTGGCGCGTGATGTCCGCCTCGAGCTCGTCGATCTCCGACTGGAGACTGCCGCGTACCTCGGCCAGCTCCTCTTCCGACCACATCGACGGTGTAGCGGTCTGCGTGACTGCCGCCATGGCTGCCTCCATTGCTGATCAAGGCCGTAAATGGTGCGGGCAGCTTAGGATCCTGATAACGGAACGGCAAACGACCCGCCGGACGGTTTACCTCCCCCGTACTATCCCGCCCCGCGCATTCAACTCCTCCCCAGGGGCGTCCATTCCCACAACTTTGCACCGTTTACGACTTACGTACCGGTGGGCGGGTCGCCACCTGGAAAACGTGGAAGCCTTCGCCCCCACTCTGCGTTATGGTTTGAGACTGCAAGGCGTTGATGGGGCCCGACTGTGAGGGATATCACCCCGGAGCCGCCGGAAGAACGGCTCTCGCGAGCTCATTAGAACCGGCAGCAGCTCAAATGAAGAGGGCCCCGCCCGCGCGGCGAGGCCAAGAAGGGTGGTACCGCGGAGCCGCGAGGCTTCGTCCCTTCGCGCACAGCCCAACGGCCGATCAAGCGTGGAGGTCCCGCCCGAAATGTCTTCCCCATCATTCCGCTCTCTTCCCGCGCAGGTCGACCTGCCCGCGCTCGAGCGCGAGGTCCTCGACCGCTGGCGGGACGGGAAGATCTTCGAGCGGTCCATCGAGCAGAACTCCGGCAACCCCTCCTGGGTCTTCTACGAGGGCCCGCCCACCGCCAACGGCCTGCCCGGCGTCCACCACGTCGAGGCGCGGGTGTTCAAGGACCTGTTCCCGCGCTACAAGTCGATGCGCGGCTTCAGCGTTCCGCGTAAGGCCGGCTGGGACTGCCACGGCCTGCCGGTCGAGGTCGGCGTGGAGCGCGAGCTGGGCCTGTCCGGCAAGAAGGACATCGAGACCTACGGCATCGCCGAGTTCAACGCCAAGTGCCGCGAGTCGGTGCTGCGGCACGTGGACGCGTTCGAGCAGATGACCGAGCGGATGGGCTACTGGATCGACCTGTCCCAGGCCTACCGCACGATGGACCCGTCCTACATCGAGTCCGTCTGGTGGTCGCTGAAGGTCGTCTTCGACAAGGGGCTGCTGTTCCGCGACTTCCGCATCACGCCCTACTGCCCGCGCTGCGGCACCGGGCTGTCCGACCACGAGCTGGGCCAGCCGGGCGGCTACGAGACCGTCTCCAGCCCGTCGGTCTACGTCCGCATGCCCGTGACCTCGGGCCCCCTCGCCGAGCTGGGCGCCTCCCTGCTCATCTGGACGACCACGCCGTGGACGCTGGTCTCCAACACGGCCGTGGCCGTGCACCCCGACGTCACCTACGTCGCGGCCCGCACGGCCGAGGGCGAGGTCCTGGTCGTGGCCGAGCCGCTGCTGTCGGTGCTCGGCGACGACGTGACCGAGGTGGCCCGCTACGCCGGTCGCGACCTGGAGCGCACCACCTACTCGCGCCCGTTCGACCTGGTCGACATCCCGGGCGCCCACTACGTGGTGCTCGGCGACTACGTCACCGTCGAGGACGGCACCGGCCTGGTCCACCAGGCCCCCGCCTTCGGCGCCGACGACCTGGCCGTGATCAGGCGTTACGACATGCCCGTCGTCAACCCGGTCGGCCCCGACGGGCGCTTCCTCGACGACGTGCCCATGGTCGGCGGCCGCTTCTTCAAGGACGCCGACGAGGAGCTGACCGAGGACCTGCGGGCGCGCGGGCTGCTGTACCGCGGCGGCCACCTCGAGCACAGCTACCCGCACTGCTGGCGCTGCCACACCGCGCTGCTCTACTACGCCCTGCCCTCCTGGTACATCCGCACCACCGCCGTCAAGGACCAGATGCTGGCGGAGAACTCCGGCACCAACTGGTACCCGGACACGATCAAGTGGGGCCGCTTCGGCGAGTGGCTGCGCAACAACGTGGACTGGTCGCTGTCGCGCTCGCGCTACTGGGGCACGCCGCTGCCGCTGTGGGTGTGCTCACAGGATGAGTCCCACGTGACGTGCGTGGGGTCGATGGAGGAGCTGGGCGCGCTCGCCGGGCAGGACGTCTCGGCGCTCGACCCGCACCGCCCCTACGTCGACGACGTCACCTTCGACTGCCCGGCCTGCGGCGCCCTGGCCCGCCGCGTGCCCGACGTCATCGACGCCTGGTACGACTCGGGCTCCATGCCGTTCGCCCAGTGGGGCGAGCGCGGCAAGCCGGAGGGCGTCTACCCGGCGCAGTTCATCTGCGAGGCCACCGACCAGACGCGCGGCTGGTTCTACTCGCTGATGGCCGTCGGCACGCTCGTCTTCGGCCAGTCCTCCTACGAGAACGTGCTCTGCCTCGGCCTCATCCTGGCCGAGGACGGCCGCAAGATGAGCAAGCACCTGGGCAACATCCTCGAGCCGATCCCGCTGATGGACGAGCACGGGGCCGACGCGCTGCGCTGGTTCATGGCCTGCTCCGGCTCGCCGTGGGCGGCCCGCCGGGTGGGGCACAACACGCTGGAGGAGATCGTCCGCAAGGTCCTGCTGACGCTCTGGAACACCACCTCCTTCCTCACCCTCTACGCCAACGCCGAGTCCTGGTCGCCGGCCCGGCTCGCGGAGGCCACCCCGGCCGCCGAACGCCCGCTGCTGGACCGCTGGGCGCTGGCCGAGCTGCACAGGACGGTGGCCGAGGTCACGGCGGCGCTGGACGTCTATGACACCCAGCGCGCCGGCCGCCGCCTGGCCGACTTCCTCGACGACCTGTCCAACTGGTACGTACGCCGCTCGCGCCGCCGCTTCTGGCAGGGCTCGGAAGACGCCTTCGCCACACTGTACGAGTGCCTGGAGACGGTCATCAGGCTCATGGCGCCCGTCACGCCGTTCGTCACCGACTACCTCTGGGACGTCCTGCGTGCCGAGGACGCCCCCTCGTCGGTGCACCTGGCCTCCTGGCCGCAGGTGCGCGAGGACCTGCTGAACCCGGCGCTGTCGGACCAGATGGCCCTGGTGCGGCGCCTGGTGGAGCTGGGCCGCTCGGCCCGCGCCTCCTCCGGCGTCAAGACCCGCCAGCCGCTGCGGCGCGCCCTGGTGGGGGCGCACGACTGGCCCTCACTCCCCGGTGAGCTGCGCGGCCTCGTGGCCGACGAGCTGAACGTCCAGGCCCTCGAAGACATGTCCGGCTTCAGCGCCGACCTCGTGTCCTACACGGTCAAGCCCAACTTCCGGGCCCTGGGCAAGCGCTTCGGCTCCCAGACCAAGCTCGTGGCCGCCGCGGTGGCCGCCGCCGACCCCACCCGCGTGGCCAGGGCCCTGCGCTCCGGCTCCACGGTCATGGTCGAGTCCGAAGACCTGGGCGAGATCATGCTCGGCCCCGACGAGGTCATCGTCAACGAGCAGCCCCGCTCGGGCTGGGCCGTCGAGACGGGCGCCATCGGCACGGGCACGGGCGAGACGGTGGCCCTGGACCTGGAGCTCGACGACGACCTGCGCCGCGCGGGCCTGCTCCGCGAGGTCATCCGCCTGGTCCAGGAGGCCCGCAAGTCCACCGGCCTGTCGATCACGGACCGCATCGACCTCTGGTGGAGCGCCTCCTCCCCCGACCTGGCCACCGCCCTGCGCTCGGACGGCCGCGTGGTCACCGAGGAAGTCCTCGCCACCACCCTCACGGAGGGCGCCGCCGAGGACCTCCCTCGTCACACGGACGAGGACCTGGGCCTGACCTTCCAGCTCCGCCGCGCCTGACCCTTCCAGGGGCGCACCCCACTCCGCGGGGTGCGCCCCTTTCTTCTTCACCTTCAGCTGTCGTGCCCGGTGGTTCGGCGCGGCAGGGTGTCGACTGACTGATCACACGCGGGCGTCGTCTCGCGGCCCTCAAAGCCGGCGTCCTTGTCCCGTATCCGCTGCGGCATGGCGCGCTGATCCGGTGCTCGCATCAGCACCCACGAGTCGCGCTCCAGGCACACCCTCAGGTCGCTGACCCAAGACTGCGCATCCGGTCCAGGACGGGCACGACAAGCCTTCACCGCATGCCAGTTCGCCGGTCCGGCGGCGGTATTCGGCGCGCTGGTCGATCTTGTGCTGCACATCGGCGTAGATGTCGGCGATCGCCGCGAGTCGGCTGATCGTGAGCACTGGGCGGGGCCGATGCCCAACACGGTGAGAGCGACCACCGAGACGCCAGGGGGAAGCTCCCAGCCCACGTCAGCAGGAGCCTCTTGACCCACGCCACGGGAGGCTCCCAGCCCACGTCAGGACTGGACTCTCCTGGCCCCACGTCGAGGAGACGCTCTCACCTCACGTCAGGAGCCTCCTGGCCCACCTCAGGGGGAGGCTCCCAACCCACGTCAGGACTGGACTCTCCTGGCCCACGTCGGGGAGAGGCTCTCAGCTCACGTCAGGAGCCTCCTGGCCCACGCGAGGCGAGGGCCCACGCGGGGCGAGGCTCTCACCTCACATCAGGAGCCTCCTGGCCCACCTCAGGGGGAGGCTCTCAGCCCACCGTCTCGCGCTCGTGCTGACACACCGAGCAGCTCGTCAACCCGGCCGCTTCCGCCGACGCGAGCGTCATCGTCTCCACGCCGGTCTCACCCGCGCCCCGGATCAACGGACAGGCGGTGCTGTGGTAGCGGCGAGTGCCGATGATGACCTTCACCGTCCTCGGCCGCTCACCCTTGCCACCGCCGGGCCCTTTGGAATCAGCAGGCTCATCACCAGACGCATCGCCCTTGGCAGCCCCCGCCTTGGGAGCGCCACCCTTGGGAGCGCCACCCTGAGGAGCGCCACCCTGAGGAGCGCCGCCCTGGGGAGCGCCGCCCTGGGGAGCCCCGCTCTTGGCGGGCCCTACCTTCGGCTCACCTTCCTTGGGAGCATCTGTCTTGGAGCTCTCTGCCTTGGACCCAGCATCGGCAACTGATGGTCGCTCGCCGGCGGGCGACCTCTCGGCGCCGGGCGACCGCTCGGACCCCGTGGCGGTCCGGCGCTCGGCACCTGCGGCAGGCGGACGCTCAGCCCCTGCGGCTGGCGGGCGCTCGGATCCGGCCTTTCCGGGGACGGCTCCGGGCTTGGCGCCCGACGATCCCCCCGGGGCGCCGGTTGGCAGCGGCCCCTTGGGCTTGGCCGTCGACTCGGCCGAGGACGCGGGCCGCTCGTGCAGAACCGCCGTCTCTCCGGCGGAGGACGGCTCCTCAACGGGCCCAGAAGGGCGCTGCGACGGCTTGGCAACCCCATCGGAGGACTCCGGACGCGCGGGCATCCCCGACACCGTCACACGAGGCTGCGGCGCCGTCGCGGGCCCCGCGGAGTCATCGTTCCGCGCACCCGAGGACTGCCCCGGCTTGCCACCACGCTGCTCCGCCGTAGAACCAGACTGCCCAGGACCGGATTGACCCGACGTGGAACCAGGCCGCCCAGGACCCGTCGTGGAACCAGGCCGCCCAAGGCCGGCACCGGACTGCCCAGGCGTATCGTCCGACTGCCCCTGCTTCCCACCGGCTTGCACGGGCTTACCACCGGCTTGTACGGGCTTACCGCCGGTCTGCACGGGCTTACCACCTGGCTGTCCAGGCTTGCCACCGGCCTGCCCAGGCTTGGCGCCGGGCCCGCCAGCTCCGGGTGTGGGGGCCGACTGGCCGGGCTGCTCGGGCGTAGCTGCCGTAGCGGCCGTCTGGCCGGGCTGCTCGGGGGTGGCGGCCGACTGGCCGGGCTTGACGCCTGGTTTCCCAGCCGGGATCCGAACGCGGCCGGTTTGCTCGGCCTCACCCTCAGAGGACTGCCCGGACCTGCTCACGGGCTGTCCGGACGGCCGCACCTCAGGTTGCCCGGTCTTACCCACGGGCTGTCCGGGCTTGGCACCGGGCTGTCCGGGCTTGCCACCGGCCTGCCCAGGCTGTCCCGGTGCGCCACCGGCAGGCCGCGACAGCTCGCCCGGCGAGGTCATCGTCTCGTCGTCGGAAGGCTCGTCGGCGGCGGGCTCACCGGAGGCGCCCGTACCAGAGGCACCCGTACCGGAAGAAGGTTTGCCCGGCGCGGGCGGCGACTCGGCTCTCAGCGCGAACGGCGGCGGCCGGAGGTAAGAAGTCTGCTGGTCCGCCTGCTCATCATCCGAATCAGGCGATGGCGACTCGGGGGCGGCGGAGGCCTTGGCCTGGCTCTCCGGGGTGGCCGTGGAACGGCCGAACCATCCGGGGGCGCCTTCCTCGTGGGCGGCGGCAGGCTCCGGGCTGGGGGTGGAAGCCTTCGTGTCGGGCTTCGGCGGCGTGACCGGCGGACGTAGGTCCCTGGTCTGCGCGGAGTTCTCGGCTCGGCTCTCGGTGAGGGCGCGGCCGGGAGCGACGACGGGCTCGGGGTCGGCGGCAGGCGGCAGTTGCCGTCCGCCGAGCGCGGCGTCTGGCAGGCACGTGGTGCAGGGCGTGAAGCCCTCTTCGCGTGCCTCTTCGTAGGTGAGCTCCTCCTGGTCCCGGCCGATCAACTGCCTGCAGCCGGGCATGTGGTAGCGCTTGCGGCCCGGGATCACCAGCACGATCGCATCCGGCGAGATGCCGCTCGCCGCGGGGCGGCGTGGGGCGGGGGTGGGAGCCGTCCGCTGCGGTGGTGCCTGCGGATGCGGCTGCGGTCGAGGCTGCGGCTGGTGAGCCATGGGACTGGTCTGGTTGTACGGCATGGCCGGCGGCATGAGCCCCTTCGGGGGGGTGGCCGGCGCAGCGGCCTGCCCACCTCCGGGAAAAAGCTCGTTTCGTCGCAGGAACGCTCCGATCACCAGGAACAGCGCGGAAAGCACGCTGACCACGATGGACCACATGATCAGGAACGGTGTCGCCAGTACGAAGCCCGCGATCAGCAGAACCACTGCCGCGAGCACCAAACCAGCACTGATAAGGATCACAGGGGGCTCTTTCGAGTGACAGGTCCTAGTGACCCGCTACTTTACCGGCGGTCGTTGTGCGGACCGTCACCGCCGGGGAAGGCTCCCTGCGGAGGCTCGCCACCGAACGGGTTGGGACCACCGGGAAGAGGCTGCTGGTTACCCTGAGGCACGGCGTGCGACATGGCGGGAGCCTGCTGCTGACCCTGCTGCGGACCACCGGACATCACCGGGAACCCGCCGCTGCCCTCCGCGGAGACGTTGAGCTCGGCGAGCTGGTTCTCCAGGTAGAGCTTGAGGCGGCTGCGGTATTCGCGCTCGAAGCTGCGCAGTTCCTCGACCTTGCGCTCGAGCTCGTCGCGGGTCTGCACCAGCGAGCCCATCGCCTGACGGTGGCGCTCCTGGGCGTCGCGCTCGAGCGTCTCGGCGCGGGCGCGGGCGTCGCCGATGACCTGCTCGGCCTGGCGGCGGGCCTTGGTGAGGATCTCGTCGGCCTCGCGCCTGGCCCGGGTCACCGTCTCGTCCGCCTCCCGGCGGGCGTCGGAGATCGCCTGGTCGGCGGTCTGCTGCGCGAGCGCGAGCACGCGGGCTGCGGTGTCCATGTTGTCCTCGGCGGGAGGCATGTTCATGGCCACGGGCACCGGCTGCTGCACCGGCGGCGGCTCGGGGGCCCGCATGGGCTCCGGCTGCGGCGGCGCCATCATCTCCGGCTTGGGCTGCTCCTGCACCGGGGCGGAGGCCATGGGCATGTTCATGCCACCCGGCACCTTCCCCCGCAGGCACTCGGCCAGCTTGGCGCGGAGCTCCTCATTCTCTTGGATCAGGCGGTCGAGCTCAGCTTCCACCTCGTCGAGGAAGGCGTCGACCTCTTCCTCGTCGTAGCCCGGTCGCAACCGGGTGGTACTGAACTGCTTGTTCCGCACATCAGCGGGCGTCAGCGGCATTTTTTGGTCTCCTTGGCGCGCTTGGAGTCTGTCCGGAGGACGGTAACCCGAATCACTTCAGCGCGGACACGAGTTGGATCACGACCAGCTCCCCACCGGTTCTGATCATCGCAGCGTTCCGGCGATCTGAATCAAGATCAGAACCACGATGAACAGGACAGTGAAGCTTAGGTCAAAGGCCACCGTACCCAACCGGAGCGGAGGAATGAAACGGCGGAGGAACTTGAGTGGTGGGTCCGTTGCGGTGTATGTGGCCTCCGCCAGCACCAGAACGACGCCCGAGGGGCTCCATTGACGAGCGAAAGCCTGCACCGTCTCAAAGATCATCCTGCCGATGAGCAGCACCAGATAGACGGACAGGACAACGACCAAGATCCCACCAACGATCTCCACGGCCCCGCCGCGCCTCCATTCTGATGTGCCCTCCAGGCCTCGGCGAGACCAAGTTGGGTCCAGTAGGCATACAGAGACTCTAACTCTGGTTGAAGAACCCGCGTTCCGCGATTCGGGCCTTGTCCTCGGCGGTCACCTCGACATTGGCAGGGGACAACAGGAACACCTTGTTGGTAACACGTTCAATGCTGCCATGTAGGCCAAAGACCAGACCTGCCGCGAAATCCACGAGCCGCTTCGCGTCACTGTCAACCATCTCGGTCAGGTTCATGATGACCGGGGTGCCGTCACGGAAGTGCTCTCCGATGGTACGCGCCTCGTTGTACGTGCGGGGGTGGAGGGTCGTGATGCGAGCCAGATCGGTCGTGCGGCGTTCCAGGATCGTCGTGGTGGGCCTGGGGGCCGGAACCCCGGCTTCGGGCTCCTCTTCGCGGTCCTGGAGCGCCACGGGACGCTCCTCACCGGTCCGCTGCGCCTCGTCCTCGTAGGCGTAGTCGTCGGTGTAGGTCTCGTACCTCTCGTAGCGGTCGTCCTCCACGAGACCGAGGTAGACCGCCATCTTGCGCATCGCGCCGGCCATCGCTACGTCGTCCTCCTGCTCACGGTCGCACTCGCTCGGGCTCGTCGCCACGTCCGAGGCGGTAGGCGTACCCCCTGGAGCTCACCGCTGATCGACCTCTACTTGGTCATGGGCTTGGAGACCCACTTGAGGGGACATTACCTGACGAAGGGCTTGCGGCGACCGAGCAACGCCGTACCGACCCGCACGTGTGTCGCGCCGTACGCGACCGCTTCCGTGAGGTCGTCGCTCATGCCCGCGGAGATCATCGTGGCGCGCGGGTGCTGCTCCTGCAGGAGCAACGCCAGATCCCGCAGCCGCGCGAACGCCTTGGCCGGGTCCTCGCCCAGCGGGGCGACCGCCATGACGCCGCCCAGCCACACGCCCTCGGCCAGCGCCACCTCGTCGGCGAGCGCGAGCAGGTCGCCGGAGCGCGCGCCGCCCCTGGCGGGGTCGTCGTCGAGCGCGACCTGGAGCAGGCAGCCGACCTCGCGCCCCTGGCGCACGGCCTCCTTGCTGATCGCCTCCAGCAGCCGGAGGCGGTCGACGGAGTGGATCACATCGGCGTAGCCGACCACGGAGCGGACCTTGTTGGTCTGCAACTGGCCGACGAAGTGCCAGGTCAGTGGCAGGTCGGCGAGTTCGCGCGCCTTGGCGGCGGCCTCCTGGTCGCGGTTCTCGCCGACGTCGCGCACACCGAGCCCGGCCAGGATGCGCGTGTCCTCGGCGGGGCGTGTCTTGGTGACGGCGATCAGCGTGACCTCGCCCCGGTCGCGCCCCACCGCGTGACAGGCCTCGGCGATGCGCGTGTCCACCTCGGCGAGACCGGCCGCGATCTCGTCCCTTCTCACGTGCCTGCCTCCCTCGCTCCTGGCGTGCCTGGTGTCCCTCGTCATACTCGGCGTCATACTCGGCCGCCCGCACATGTCATCCTCGCCCATCTGCCCGCACACGACGGCGCCGCTCCCGTTTTCCCAGCGGGGAGCGGCGTCAGGCGGACCGGCTGCTGTGACGGCCTATTTGAGGAAGTCGGGAACGTCGAGTTCCTCTTCCTGCTCCTCGAAGATCACCCTAGGACGTTTGGGGGGCTCCGACATGCGGGAGGTGATGGGCGTGGGCGGGTTGGCGGGCTCGGGCGCGGGCCGTGGGATCGAGACGGGGCCGGACGGCTCGTCGTCAGGCTCGTCCTGCCGCGAGTCCTGCACCGGCTCGACCGGGCGGACCGGCTCGGGCCTGAACTCCGTACGGGGCTCGGGGCGCGGCTCGGGGCGGAACTCGGGACGCGGCTCCGGCCTGAACTCCGTACGGGGCTCAGGACGCACCTCAGCGCGCGGCTCAGGGCGCAGCGGGGCCGGGTCGGACTTCACACTCGCCGACGGCACGCTCGGCCGCGGAGGCGCCGCCGGAGGCGGGCTCGCGGGCTGTGCGGCGGCGGGACGGCCCGCCGGGCGCGGCGCCTCCTTCTCCGTCGGACCGGGCACGTCGTCGAAGCCCGCGGCGATCACCGTCACGCGCACCTCGTCGCCGAGCGCGTCGTCGATGACCGTGCCGAAGATGATGTTGGCGTCGGGCGCGGCGGCCATGGACACGAGCTGGGCCGCCTCGTTGATCTCGAACAGGCCCAGGTCCGAGCCGCCCGCGATCGACAGCAGCACGCCGTGGGCGCCGTCGATGCTGGCCTCCAGCAGCGGGCTGGAGACCGCCATCTCCGCCGCCGCCACCGAGCGGTCGTCGCCGCGCGCGTGGCCGATGCCCATGAGGGCGGAGCCGGCGCCCGACATGACCGACTTGACGTCGGCGAAGTCGAGGTTGATCAGACCGGGGGTGGTGATCAGGTCGGTGATGCCCTGGACACCGGACAGCAGCACCTGGTCGGCCGCCTTGAACGCGTCGAGCACGCTCACCTGCCGGTCGGAGATCGACAGCAGCCGGTCGTTGGGGATCACGATCAGCGTGTCGACCTCGTCGCGCAGCGTCTCGATGCCCGCTTCGGCCTGCGAGGCCCTGCGCCGTCCCTCAAAGCTGAACGGCCTGGTCACGACACCGATGGTGAGGGCGCCGAGCGATCTGGCGATGCTGGCCACGACTGGCGCGCCACCGGTGCCCGTGCCGCCACCCTCACCCGCCGTGACGAAGACCATGTCGGCCCCCTTGAGGACCTCCTCGATCTCCTCACGGTGGTCCTCTGCCGCCTTCCGGCCGACATCGGGGTTGGCGCCAGCGCCCAGTCCGCGCGTGAGCTCGCGGCCCACGTCGAGTTTCACATCGGCGTCACTCATCAGCAGCGCCTGGGCGTCGGTGTTTATCGCGATGAACTCGACGCCCTTGAGTCCCTCCTCGATCATCCGGTTGACGGCGTTGACTCCGCCGCCGCCGATGCCGACGACCTTGATGACCGCGAGGTAGTTCTGCGGTGCTGCCACGACGAGGGGCCTTTCCGCTCGTTGACTTGCCATTTCGGTGCGGAATGTCTCCGCTTTTGTTAGTTCGGGTAACTCTCAACCTCAGGTTGAGATTTAGATTTATGTCAACCTGAGGATTGATACGGACAGTAGGAGTTACGCTCCAGGCGGGTCAACTAACCGCGCCGCAAGCACGTCCGGCGTGTCGCGGGCTGTCCGTTTCGCTCCGCAGTCGCGCCTGGTCGCGGCCCTCCTATGCCGAAAGTCCGGCTTACAGGCTCTCACGCCGCGACCCCCGCCTCGGACAGGCTCGGCCATGCTCTTGCCCCGGAGTTGCCAGACCCTGACGATCACGATCACTTGAGCGTCACCACGTCGGGAGAGCTCACGTCGTACAGGGTGGCCGTTCGCTCACGTTTGAGCAGCGAGGAGAGGATGCGGCCCTTCTCCTCCGGCCGGTCGGGGCCGCCCCAGATGACGGTACGGCCGTCCGACAGCTCCAGCGTCACGCCTTCCGCCGTGCCCGCGTGCACCTGCTTGACCCGGCCCGCCACCTCGCTGGGCACCGCCTGGATGACCTTGAGCGCCGCCATCATGACGGGGTCGCCCGCGGTGGGGCGGTCCACCTTGAGCAACGGCAGCATGGGCGGCGCGGCGGACTTGAGCTCGATCACCACGCCCTGCCCGTCGACGATCGCCACTTTCTCACCCGCCTGCACGGCCGCCACCGGCTCGCGCTCAACCACCTCGATCTTGAGCGTGCCGGGCCAGACGCGGTCCACCCTGGCGGTGGCGAGCTGCCTGATGCCCATGACGCGGCTCTCGACGTCGGCCAGGTTCACGGTGGCGAGAGGGTGCAGGTCCGCCACGCCGGCCTGCTGCTTGATACGCTCGCTCGGCACTGTGAGATTTCCCACGATCTCGATCGAGCGTACGCCCAGCACGGGCGAGAAGAACACCAGCCACGCGGCGGTGCCCACCACTCCCGCGGTCAGCAGCACCAGGAACGCCGTGCGCGCCTTCATCGCCCTCCACTCGCATGCGGCTCATGTCGGCACCGAACCTACGCCGACGCACGGCCCAACACCCGCGCGCCACGCCCAAACGGCCCCGCCCGCCACCGCCCTCAGGAATTCACGGCCGAGGGCCCTCCCGCGGGAAGACTCTGCCCTTCACCTGAGGACCCGGAACGGCCTGGGAGGTCTCAGGACAGGCGGGCGACGATCTGCGGGCCGAGCTCGGTGACGTCGCCCGCGCCCATCGTCAGCACGATGTCGCCGGGCCGCGCCCGCTCGGCCACCAGCCCGGGAACCGCAGACCGGTCAGGCGCGTACGCCACCCGCTCCGGCGGCAACGGCACCCGCCCCGCCACCATCGCCCCGGACACCCCCGGCTCGGGATCCTCGCGGGCCCCGTAGACGTCGAGCACGATGGCCTCGTCGGCCAGCCCGAGCGCCGCCCCGAACTCGTCGGCGAAGAACCGGGTGCGCGAGTAGAGGTGCGGCTGGAAGATCGCGATGACCCGCCCGGTGCCGGAGTAGGAGGCGACCACGTCGCGGGCGGCCCGCAGGTCGGCGGTCAGCTCGGTCGGGTGGTGGGCGTAGCTGTCGAACACCGCGATGCCCCCGGCCTCGCCCTTGGCCTCGAAGCGCCGCTTGGCCCCTGTGAAGGCGCCCAGGCCCTCTCTGATCTCCTCGAACGGCAGCCCCAGCTCGTCGGCCACGGCGATCACCGCGGTGGCGTTGAGGGCGTTGTGGGCCCCGGGGACGGCCAGGCGCACCTCTCCCCTGCCCTCGATCGCGAACACGGTGCCGAACCCGTCGGGCCTGACGTCGCTCACGCGGTAGTCCTCGCCCTCCAGGCCGTAGGTCCTGACCCGCAGCCCCCGCTCGCTGGCCCGCAGCGCCACCTGCGCCGAGCCCGGGTCGTCCGCGCACACGATGAGCAGCGAGCCCACCCGGTCGGCGAACCTGGCGAAGCTGTCGTGCACCGCGCCCGAGTCGCCGTAGTTGTCGAGGTGGTCGGCCTCGACGTTGGTCACCACGGCGATGTCGGGGGCGAGCATGAGGAAGGAGCCGTCGCTCTCGTCGGCCTCGGCCACGAACACCTGTCCGTGCCCGTCGTCGGCGCCCAGCCCGGTGGTGACGAGCTGACCGCCCACGCAGTAGGACGGGTCGGCGCCGCACTTCTGCAGCGCCACGGTGAGCATCGAGGTGGTGGTGGTCTTGCCGTGCGTACCGGCGATGGCGACCGCGGTGCGCCCGGCCATGACCGAGGCGAGCGCGGCGGCCCGCGGGATGATCCGCAGCCCCTGCTTGAGCGCCTCGCCCAGCTCGGGGTTGGAGTCGCGGATGGCGGTGGAGACCACCACGGTGTCGACGTCTCTGATGTGGGAGGCGGCGTGGCCGATGTGCACGGTGGCGCCCAGCTCGCGCAGCTCGGTGATCTGCTCGGAACTGCGCGCGTCGCTGCCCGTCACCCGCACGCCGCGCTTGAGCAGGATGCGGGCGATGCCCGACATGCCGGAGCCGCCGATGCCGATGAAGTGCACCCGCCCCAGTTCGTCGACGGTGACGGGATCGACCAGCTTCACGAGACTCATCGGGCTATCTCCAACACTTTCCTGGCAAGCATGATATCTGCGTCCTTCCTCCCCAGTCTGGAGGCGGCCTCCGACATGATGGCGACCCGCTCCGGGTCGTGGAGGATGGGCAGCACGTTGTGGATGATCCATTCGGGTGACAAGTCGGCGTCGTCGACCACCAGGCCGCCGCCGCCGCGGGCGATGCGCTCGGCGTTGATCCGCTGCTCGCCGTTGCCGTGCGGGAGCGGCGCGTAGGCGGCGGGCAGCCCCACCGCGGTCAGCTCCGCGCAGGTCAGCGCGCCGCTGCGGCACAGGGCCACGTCGGCCGCGGCGTAGGCGAGGTCCATGCGGTCGACGTAGGGCAGCAGCACGTATTGCGGGTCGCCGGGCGGCGGCTCGTGCTCCACGGTGTTCATCGGGCCCATCACGTGCAGCACCTGCACCCCGGCCCGGCGCAGCACGGGCGCGGCGGCGAGCGCGGCCTGGTTGATCGACCTGGCGCCCCGCGAGCCGCCGAACACCAGCAGCGTCGGCCGGTCGTTCTCCAGCCCGAACCAGGAGCGCGCCTTGTCGCCCATGGACAGCCGGTCGAGCGAGACGATCTCGCGGCGCAGCGGGGTGCCGATGTATTCCGCCTTGGGCAGCGTCGTCTCGGGGAAGCCGGTGTAGACGTGGTCGGTCAGCCTGGCGCCCAGCCGGTTGGCCAGGCCAGGACGGGGATTGGCCTCGTGCACGACGATCGGCAGGCCGCGCCGCTTGGCCGCCAGGTAGGCGGGGGTCGCCACGTAGCCGCCGAACCCGACCAGGATGTCGGCCTGGACGCGATCGAGGATGGCCACGGTGGCGTTGATCGCCCCGGCCAGTCTGCCCGGCACGGTCAGCAGGCTCGGAGTGATCGCCCTGGGCAGCGGCACGGCCGGCACCAGCTCGAGCTCGTAGCCCCTGGCAGGCACGAGCCGCGTCTCCAGGCCGCGCTCCGTGCCCACACAGGTGATGCCGACGCTCCGGTCCAGATGGCGCAGCGCGTCCGCAAGCGCGAGCGCGGGCTCGATGTGCCCGGCCGTCCCCCCACCGGCGAGGACCACCCTCATCTCGGTCACTCCCTAACGTGTCACTCGGCCTCTGGTTTTACGCCCCAGGCCAAGCCAGCTTAGGGCCCGGGCGGCGGGTCCGGGGCCACGAGCCGCCAAGGCCTCCCGCGCGCCGGGCTCGCGCTTGGCGAACGCCAGCAGCATGCCGAGCGCGGCGAGCGTGGGCAGCAGCGAGGAGCCACCGTAGGAGACCAGCGGCAAGGGGATGCCGGTGATCGGCAGCACGCCCAGCACGGCCCCCATGTTGACGGTGGCCTGGCCCACCACCCAGGCCACCATGGCGGCCGCGGCGAGCCTGGTGAAGGCGTCGTTGACGCGTACGGCGACGCGCAGCCCCGCATACCCGAGCAACCCGAACAGCGCCACGACCATCAGCGTGCCCATCAGCCCGAGTTCCTCACCGAGGATGGCGAAGATGAAGTCGCTCTCGCCGTGCGGCAGCCAGCTCCACTTCTGCCGGCTGCTGCCCAGCCCCAGCCCGAACCAGCCGCCGGAGCCCATCGCGATCTGCCCCTGCACGGCCTGGTAGCCCGCGCCCTGCGCGTCGGCCCACGGGTCGAGGAAGGCGCCGATACGCGCCATCCGGTACGGTTCCACCTTGATCATGATGACGGCGGCCAGCACCGCCAGCGCCAGGATGCCGCCGAACAGCTTGACCGGCGCCCCCACCACCCACAACAACGCCAGAAAGATCATGAAGAGCACCAGCGTGGTGCCCAGGTCGCTGCCGAGCATGACCATGACGGCCAGGATCGCGGTGCCGGGCATGAGCGGGATCAGCATCTGCCGCCACTCGATCCGGCCCTGCCGCACGCGCCTGGACAGCAGGTCGGCCCCCCACAGCACGAGCCCGAGCTTGGCCGGCTCGGACGGCTGGATGGTGAAGGGGCCGATGTAGATCCACCGCTGCGCGCCCAGCTCGGAGGAGCCGATGAACAGCACCATGACCAGCGCGATGATCGACAACGCCATCAGCGGGTAGCCGGCCCAGCGGAAGAACTTGATCGGCAGGCGCGAGCAGGCGTACATGACGGGCACGCCCACCGCGGCCGACAACGACTGCTTGATGAACCACGAGAACGGGCTGCCGGTCTTCTGCAGCGCCTCGATGCTGGAGGCCGACAGCACCATCATCAGCCCGAGCGCGAGCAGCAGCGCGCTGCACATGATGATCAGGTAGTAGGTGGCCAGCGGCTTGTCGAGCAGTTCCTTCAGCGCGCCGAGCTGCTCGCGCGCCCAGCTTCCCGGGCTCTCCTGCGCGGAGGCCGGGCGTACCCGCTCCTCAGCGCTCGTGCTCACGCCGCGCCCTCAGCCCGCGTACGGCACGCGCGAAGGCCTCCCCTCGCGCCGGGTAGTTGGCGAACATGTCGAGGGAGGCCCCCGCCGGGGACAGCAGCACGGTGTCTCCTGGTGAGGCCAGGCGCGCGGCTTCGGTGACGACTCTTTCCATCACACCAGTGTCCCGATCGGCGATGTCCACGAGTGGGACATTCGGTGCGTGTCGCGCGATGGCTTCGGCGATCCGGGCACGATCGGCGCCGAGCAGCACGGCGCCGCGCAATCTGGGGGCGGCCTGGCGTACCAGGTCGTCGACGTCCGCGCCCTTGAGCAGCCCGCCCGCCACCCAGACCACCGACGGGTACGACGCCAGCGCGGCGGCGGCGGCGTGCGGGTTGGTGGCCTTGGAGTCGTCGATGTAGTCGACCTCGCCGATCCGGTCCACGTGGGCCAGCCGGTGCGGGTCGGGCACGAAGTCGCGCAGCCCCTGGCTCACAGCCTCGGACGGCACGCCGAGCGAGCGGGCCAGCGCGGCGGCGGCCAGCGCGTTGGCCACGTTGTGCGGGGCGAAGGGCCGCACGTCCTCCAGCGTCGCCAGCTCCTCGGCCGCCTCGACCGGATCGGCCACGAACGCCCGGTCCACCAGCAGGTCCTCCACCACGCCGATCTCGCCCCGCTTGGGCACCCGCAGCGTGAACCCGACCGCGCCCGGATAGGGAGCGGCCAGCCGGGTGGTCTCGGGGTCGTCGGCGTTGAAGATCACGGTTCCCGCGCGCTCGTAGACGCGGCCCTTGGCGGCGGCGTACTCCTCCATGGACCCATGCCAGTCGAGGTGGTCGGGGGCCACGTTGAGGATGGCCGCGGCGTGCGGGGCCAGCGTGCTCGACCAGTGCAGCTGGAAGCTCGACAGCTCGACGGCCAGCACGTCGTACGGCTCCGCGACGGCCTGCACGACGGGCACGCCCACGTTCCCCACGGCCAGGGCCTTGCGCCCGGCGGCCAGCAGGATCGAGGTGAGCATGCGCACGGCGGTGGTCTTGCCGTTGGTCCCGGTCAGCGCCAGCCAGGGGGCCGCCTGCTCCGGCCGCAGCCGCCAGGCCAGCTCCACCTCGCCGACGACCTCGACCCCGGCCGCGAGCGCGGCGGCGACCAGCGGGTGATGCGGCGCCCATCCGGTGGTGACCAGGCGCGTCGCCCCTTCGGGCAGGACCATCTCCCCGAACCGGGTCTCGACGCCCGCTCCGGCCAGCTCCGTGGCGGCGGCGAGTTGCCGCTCGCCCTCCGTGGCCTCGACGACCACGACCCGCTCGCCGCGCGCGGCCAGCACCCTGGCCACGGCGACGCCGGACACGCCGAGCCCCGCCACACAGGTGACGCCGATCACCTGGGCATCCACTCGACGTAGAACAGCCCGAGCCCGAGGGCGGCGCACAACATCGCGATCAGCCAGAAGCGGACCACGATCGTGGTCTCCGCCCAGCCCTTGAGCTCGAAGTGGTGTTGCAGCGGCGCCATTCTGAACACCCGTTTACCGGTCATCTTGAAGGATCCGACCTGGATGATCACCGACAGCGTGATGACCACGCACAGGCCGGCGAGGATGATCAGCAGAAGCTGGGTACGGGTGGCGATGGCCAGCCCGGCCAGCACGCCGCCCAGGGCCAGGGAGCCGGTGTCGCCCATGAAGATCTTGGCGGGCGGGGCGTTCCACCACAGGAACCCGATCAGCGCCCCGAGCACGGCGGCTGCCACCACGGCCAGGTCGAGCGGATCTCGTACCCAGTAGCAGTTGGGGCCGAGCTGGTCGATGCAGTTGTTGCGGAGCTGCCAGTTGCCGATCAGCACGTACGCGGCCAGCACCGTGCCGGTCGCGCCACTGGCCAGGCCGTCGAGGCCGTCGGTGAGGTTCACCGCGTTGGAGAACCCGACGATCATGATGAGCACCCAGATGGTGAACCCGACGATGCCGATCGACGGGCCGATGTCGCGCAGGAACGACAGGCGGGTCTCGGCGGGGGTGATGCCGTACACGTTGGGCTGGCGGGTCACCAGGACGGCGAAGACCGCGCCCACGACGAGCTGGCCGAGCGCCTTGGCGCCGCTGCGCAGGCCCAGGCTGCGCTGCTTGTAGATCTTGATGAAGTCGTCCAGGAACCCGACCGCGCCGAGCCCCGTCATCAGGAACAGCACCAGCGTGCCCGACACCGTGGGGGGCTCGAGCATGACCAGGTGCGAGGCGCCGTAGGCGAGCAGCGCGGCCAGCACGAAGACCGTGCCGCCCATGGTGGGGGTGCCGCGCTTGCTCTGGTGCTCGGGGCCCACCTCGCGGACCTCCTGGCCGATGCCACGCCGCGAGAACAGCTTGATCGCCAGCGGGGTGCCCAGCATCGAGAGGATCAGGCCCACCGCGCCGGCGATGATGATGTTGGTCACTGAGCGGCACCTCCGAGCACGAGCTCTGCCGTCCGCTCCAGCCCCATCGCCCTCGGTCCCTTGATCAGCACCGCGTCACCGGGGCGCAGCCACGCGGCCAGCTCGGCCGCCGCCGCCTCGGCGTCGGGCACGTGCACGATCCGCGTCGGCTGCCCGTAGCCGCCCACGGGCGGCCCACCGGGCGGCCCGCCCGGCACGATCCCGCCCACCGGCACCCCGCCGGGAGGCCCGCCAGGCACGGCCCCGCCCATCGGCACAGGAGGCCCGCCAGGCACGGCCCCGCCCATCGGCGGGCCCTGCCACCCGGGCGCGGGCGCACCGGGCGGCTGCCATCCCTGAGGCGGGCCCGCCTGCGGACCGGGCATCGGCGCGCCAGGCGGCATCTGCGGGGGCCCAGCGGGCCCCTGCGGGCCGGGAACCGGGGCGCCGGGCACCGGAGGCGCGGGCGGAGCACCGGCCGCCGCCACACCGCCCTGCGCCGCGCGAGCCGCGCTCTCCTGAACGGCCGCGTGGGCGCCTTCCAGCACCGGCCCGGCCTCCGGCCCCGCCACGATGAGCGCCGCCAGCCCCGCCCCGCCGGCCATCCGGCCGAGCTCGGCGTTGAGCGCGGAAGAGTCCTCGCCCAGCTCCCGCAGCGCCGCGATGACCGCGAAGCGCCGCCGCCCCTTCCCGAGCGCCTCGAACGCCTCGAAGGCCGCGCGCATGGAGTCGGGATTGGCGTTGTACGCGTCGTTGATCACGATCACGCCGTCGGCCCTGTCGGTGACCTCCATCCGCCACCGGCTGCGCGGCGTGGCCTCCGACAGCTCCTCGGCGATCGTCGCCACCGGCAGGCCCAGCTCGTAACCGGCCGCCGCGGCGGCCAGCGCGTTCTCGACGGCGTGCGCGCCGTACAGCTTGAGTGACACGTGCGCGGCCCCTGAGGGCGTGCGCAGCGTGAAGGAGGCGCGCCCGCGGGCGTCCACCACGACGCCCTCGGCCCGGATCGCCGCGGACTCGCCGCGCCCGAAGAACGTGACCCGCGCGTCGGTGCGCGAGGCCATCGCGCGCACCAGCGGGTCGTCGGCGTTGAGCACGGCCACGCCCGAGCGCGGCAGCGACTCCACCAGCTCGCCCTTGGCCTTGGCGATGGCCTCCTTGCCGCCGAACACGCCCAGGTGCGCGGTGCCGACGTTGAGCACCACGCCGATCTGCGGCGGCGCGACGCGGGTCAGGTCCTTGATGTGGCCGATGTTGCGCGCGGCCAGCTCCAGCACCATGAACCGGGTGTCGAGGTCGGCCCGCAGCACGGTCAGCGGGTGGCCGAGCTCGTTGTTGTAGCTGCCGACGGGCGCGATGGTCGGCCCGATCCGCCCGGTGAGGCGGGCGAGCAGGTCTTTGGTGGTGGTCTTGCCGGCCGAGCCGGTCACGCCGATCACGGTGACCTTGGGCAGCGTGCGGACCTGCGCGGCGGCGAGTTCGGCGAGCGCGGCGGCGGTGTCGGGCACGATCACCGCGGGCCCCTCGACCGGCCTGCCGGCCAGCACGGCGACGGCTCCTGCCCTGATGGCCTGCGCGGCGTAGTCGTGACCATCGACCCGCGCGCCCTTGATGGCGACGAACAGGGATCCCGGTTCAACGGCCCGTGAGTCGATCACGACGGGCCCGCGCACCACGGCGCGGGGATCGGCCATGCCCGACAGGGCGCCCGAGGTCAACTCGGCGATCCTGGCCAGAGGCAACGGGATCATTAGTGCTTCCTGCTTTCCTTGCGTGCGTCGATCGCTTCGGCGACCACTTCGCGGTCGTCGAAGGGGATCACCTCGCCTGAAACGTACTGGCCCTGCTCGTGACCCTTCCCGGCCACGACGACCACGTCACCGCGCCCGGCCCGGGCGATCGCCAGGCCGATGGCGGCCGCGCGGTCGGGCTCAATGATCACATGAGCGCGGTCGTGCTGCGGAACGCGGAGCGCTCCCTCCATCATCGTCGTGAGGATGGCGAGCGGATCCTCCGAGCGGGGGTTGTCGCTCGTGAAGATGGCCACATCCGCCAGTTGAGCAGAGATTTCGCCCATAATAGGCCGTTTGCCCTTATCGCGGTCGCCGCCGCAGCCGAGCACGATCGTCAGCGTCCCGGCCGTGACCGAGCGCAGCGAGCGCAGCACCGACTCCACGGCGCCCGGCTTGTGCGAGTAGTCCACGACCGCCTGGAACTCGTCACCGGCCTCCGTGACGCGCTGCATGCGGCCGGGCACCCCGGTCAGCGTGCCCACGCCGTGCACCGCCGTCTGCACCGGCACCCCGGCCTCGACCAGCGTCACAACGGCCCCGAGCGCGTTGGCCACGTTGAACGGGCCGGGCAGCGCGATCTGCGCGTCGGCCTCGATCCCGCCGGGCCCGACCACCCGGAACGCGCTGCCGTCGGCCCCGAGCCTGGCGTCGACCGCGCGCCAGTCGGCATCGGGGTCGCCCAGCGCCGAGAACGTGGTCATCGGCACCTTCGCCAGCCCGAGCAGCTCGCGCCCGTATCGATCGTCGATGTTGGTCACGCCGGCCCGGCTCAGCTCCGGCTGGAACAGCTTCACCTTGGTCGCGAAGTAGTCCTCGAAGTCCTTGTGGAAGTCGAGGTGGTCCTGCGACAGGTTCGTGAACAGGGCGACGTCGTAGTAGATGCCGTCGATCCTGCCGAGCGCGAGCGCGTGACTGGAGACCTCCATGGCGGCCGCGCTGACGCCCTCCTCGCGCATGAGCGAGAACAGGCCGTGCAGCTCCGAGGCCTCCGGCGTGGTGAGCTTGGGCTGGAAGCGCAGCTCGCCGACGTGGATCTCGACGCCGCCCACCAGGCCGGCCCGGTGCCCGGCGGCTCGCAGGCCGGCCTCGATCATGAACGTGGTCGTGGACTTGCCACTGGTGCCCGTCACGCCGAGGACCTGGATGTCGTGGGCCGGTTGGCCGTACACCCAGGAGGAGATCGCCCCGAGCAGGGCGCGTGGATCGGACACGATGAGCACGGGCAGCCCGGTGGCGACGGCCGCGTCGCGGCCGGCGCGGTCGGTGAGCACCGCGACGGCGCCGCCGGCCATCGCGTCGGCGGCGAACGTGGCGCCGTGAACGCGATTGCCGGGCAACGCGACGTAGAGATCACCGCGCCTGACGCTGCGGGAGTCGATGGTGACGCCGGTCAGGGCGGCATGAGGCGACCTCGACGTGCCGGAATCGGCGTCGAGCATGGTCGCGAGCCCGGTCAGCGGACGAGGCGGGCTGGTCGTGGGACGCATAGACGACGGGGGACGCACGGCGAGAGCGTACCTTTCCTGCTCACTGTCCCGCGCGCATCCGCACCGGCGGCGCGGCGGAGCCTGTGGGAGGAATCTTCTTGCTCTTGATAGCGAACGTCATCACATCCTTGAACACAGGGGCCGCGAGCTCCCCGCCGAAGTGGCCGTTCTTCGGGTTCTGCACCACCGAGAGCACCACCAGCCGGGGCTGGTCGGCGGGCGCGAACCCGACGAACGAGGCGGTGTAACCGTCGTAGCGGCCGAGTTCGGCATCGTAGCGGTCGGCCGTGCCCGTTTTCCCGGCAACCCGGTAGCCGCCGATGGCGGCGAGCTGACCGGTGCCCTCCGCACCGACCGCGCTCTCCAGCATCATCGCGATCTCCTTGGCCGTCGTCTCACTCACCACCCTGGTCTGCTTACCAGCGGGAGCGGGTACGAACCTGCCCGTCGTGTCCGTCGTCCCCGCCACGATCTGCGGCTCGATCTTGACACCGCCGTTGGCGATCGTCTGATAGACGCTGGCCATCTGCAGCGCGGTCACGGAAACGCCCTGTCCGTAGGCGACCGTGCAGTTCTGGCTGCCCGACCACTTCTTGTAGTCCGGCAGCAGGCCCGCCTCCGCGCTGGGCACGCCGCCGCCCGGCGTGCTGCCGAATCCGAACGCCTTCAACATCTCGTAAAGCCGCTGGCTGCCCACCTTGCGCGCCGCCATGATCGTGGCCACGTTGCTGGACTGCGCCATGGCCTGACGGAACGTCATCGCCTCCATCTTGTGCGCGTGGGAGTCACGCAGCACCTGGTCGGCGCACCTGATCCGGTCGGGCACCTGGTAGACCGTGTCGGGCGTCACCGCCTTCGCCTCGATCGCGGCGGCGGCGGTGATCACCTTGTTCGTGCTGCCCGGCTCGAACACGTCGGCGGCGGCCTTGTTGACGTAGCTCGACGCGGGGGCCTTGCGCCAGTTGCCCAGGTCGAGCTCGGGCGCGTTGGCCATGGCCACGACCTGCGCCGTGCGCACGTCCATGACGATCACGGTGCCGCTGTCGGCCCCGGACTTGCGCACCTGCTCGCCGATCGACTTCTGGGCGGCCCACTGGATGTCGCGGTCGATGGTCAGCCGCACGTCCTGGCCGTCCACCGGGGCGGTGCGCTGGCTGCTGGTCATCGGGATGCGCTGGCCGTCGCGGCCGGTCTCGACGCGCTGCTCGCCGTCGCGGCCGGCCAGGAGCGAGTTCTTGCTCTGCTCCATGCCGCCCAGGCCGTTGCCCTCGTCGCCGACGAACCCGATCAGGCTGCCCGCCAGGTCGCCCGCGGGGTAGAGCCTTCTGTAGGTCTTCTTCGCCGACAGCGCGGGAATGCGGGCCTGCAGCAGCCTGGTGGCCACGACGGGATCGACGTCCCTGGCCAGGAGCTGGTAGTGGGTGCCCGTCCTGGCCAGCTTCTCGGCGATCTCCTGCTGGCTCTTGCCGAGCTGCTGGCCCAGGATCGCGGCCGCCTTCGCGCGGATGGAGACCGGGACCTTGGTCGGGTCGATCGACACCTCGCGGGCCTCGATGGTGACGGCCAGCTCGTGGCCGTTGACGTCGTTGATCGAGCCGCGCTTGGCCTGGATCGTCTCGGTGTGCTGACGCTGGTCGGCCGCCGCGGCCTCGTAGACCTTGGAGTCGAGGCCCTGCATCTGGACGAGCCGCCCGGCGAAGATCGACAGGACGAACGTCATGCCGATCAGGCCGATGTTGATCCGCCTGCGCGGGCTGCCCAGCCGCAACACCAGCGGCGGCCTGGGCGGCGCCGGCGGTGGCCTTCGCGGCCCCCTGGGCGGCGGACCGTCCCCGCCGCGCCCTGTCCGCGACCCGCCGGCGGAGGACCTGCCGGCGGGCGTGCGCCGCGACGGCACGTCCTCCTGCGGCCCCCTGCGCCGGGGGTCCTCGCCCCCGGGCCGCCCGCCATCGCGCCGCGTCCCGGCCCGATCGTCGGTCCTGCCACGGGAGCGTTCCTCATGTCCTTGTACGCGTCCTCTGAGCCGGTCACCGTCGTCGTCACGGGAGCCTCGCCCTCTGAGCCGGTCACCGTCGTCGTCACGGGAGCCTCGCCCTCTGGACGCGTCACCGTCCTCGCGCGCCGAGGAGCCGCGTCCGCGGGATCCGGCGCCGCGCGGGCGATCGCTCTCGTCGCGCGCCTGGGAGCCGCGCCCCCTCGGCTGCTCGCCCTCGTCACGGGAGCGCCGGCGAGCGTCGCCGCCGCGTGAACGGTCCTCACGCGGACGGCCCCGGTCGCCGTCGCCCTGCCGCGACCGCCCGCGGCCCTCGTCGCCTGGGTCCTGTGGTGGCCGGCCCCGGTTGTTGTCACGGTGGTCGTCACGGTCGTTGTCGCGGTCGTCGTCGCGGAAGGCGTCGCGCCCGAACGGCAGGTCGAGCGGGTCGGAACCCTCCCGTGGCCCGCGCGGCGGGTTCTCCGGCGACGCCGGGCGGCCCGTCCCCTCCGATCGGGAGGAGCCGCCTTGGCGCCCTGCCCGCCCCGGGCCGCCCGACGTACGACGAGCGGCGCCGGGCCCTCCCTGAGAGCCGGCGCCGCCGGCGCCGCGGCCGGGACCCTGCCCCCTGCCGCCCGATTCCCTCACCGTTCCGTGTCCGCCTGACCGGCCTGGTCGGTGGCACCGTTGTAAAGGTTGATGTTGTCCCAGTCGGTGCCGTAGCCCTGCTTCTCCGCCTGCTCGGCGAGCGGCCCGGGCTGCGTCTTACGCTGGTATTCCTGGTCGATCTTCTCGTTCTCGCGCTTGGCCACGGCGATCTCGTCGCGCAGCGTCGCGTCGGTGATGGCGTCCTGGGCGAGCATGGTGTTGAGCAGCAGCAGGCTCACCAGACCGCCGCAGAGCAGCCCGACGACGAGCAGCACGAACGGCGCCCGCTGGCGGCGCGTGGGATGCCGCCGCGCCGCGGGACGACTGGCCGCGGCCCGGGAGCTGCCCCGGACCGGCCGCTTGGCCGCGACTCCAGGACGCTCGACGGCCGGCGCCTTGCCCTCGGGCCGCACGCGCTCACGGACGGACCCCTCGGGCCGCGCCCGCTCACCCGCGGCGGCCTTGCCCTCGGGACGCACCCGTTCGCCGACGGACGTCTTGCCCTCAGGACGCACCCGTTCGCCGACAGATGTCTTGCCCTCAGAACGCACTCGCTCGCCGACGGACGCCTTGCCCTCGGGACGCACCCGTTCGCCGACTGACGCCTTGCCCTCGCGACGTGCCTTCGCCCCGCGCGGAGCCTTGTCGCCTTCCCGCGAGTCGACCGGCCTCTTCCCCGCGAGGCCGGCGGCACGCTCCCGCTCGGCGGCCGATGGCTTGCCCTCGGCCTCGGCGCGCGTGTCAGGACGGGGACGCGGCTTGGGCTGCTGCGACAGCGCCGACCGGCGCGTGCCCGTCTTGGGCACGGCACGGCGGACGGGCTTACCCCGGCCGGTCTCCTGCTCAGTCGTCAACACGGATCCTCTCTGCCGCCCGCAGCCGGGCCGAGGCCGCCCGCGGGTTGCGGGCGAGCTCTTCGTCGCTTGGGAGCTCCGCTCCCCTCGTCAGCAGGCGGAACCTCGGCTGGTGAGCCGGTAGCGGGATGGGCAGCCCCGGAGGGCCGGTGTCCCTGGTTCGCGCCGTGAGGGCCTGCTTGGTGAGCCGGTCCTCCAGTGAGTGGTAGGAGAGCACGACGACTCGCCCACCGAGCGCCAGCGCGTCGAGTGCCGCGGGAAGCGCCGCCTCCAGGGCGGACAGCTCCGCGTTCACCTCTATGCGCAGCGCCTGGAAAGTCCTCTTGGCGGGGTTTCCCCCAGTACGCCGGGTCGCGGCGGGGATCGCCTCGCGAACGATGTCCGCTAGCCGCTTAGTCGAGGTTATTGCCTCTTTAGCCCGTTCTTTGATGATCAGGCCCGCGACACGCGGGGCGAATCTTTCCTCGCCGAAGTCGCGCAGGATGCGCTTCAGGTCCGCGGCGGAGTAGGTGTTGACCACCTGCTCGGCCGTCAGCTCCTGCGAGGTGTCCATCCGCATGTCCAGCGGCGCGTCATAGGAATAGGCGAACCCGCGCTCGGCCTCGTCGAGCTGCGGGGAGGAGACCCCGAGGTCGAACAGCGCACCGTCGATCGTGGTGCGCCCCGCCGCGGCGAGCACCTCCTCCAGGTCACCGGAGGAGGCGTGGACCAGGGTGGTCCGCTCCGCGTACGGGCTGAGCCTGCGGGTGGCGAAGTCGATCGCGAAAGGGTCGCGGTCGATGCCGATCAGGTGCAGCTCGGGATGGGCGGCGAGCAGGGCCTCCGAGTGGCCGCCGAGGCCGAGGTTGGCGTCGACGACGACCGGGGCGGGCCCCAGCAGCGCGGGGCCGAGCAGCTCCAGAACGCGCTCAAGCAGCACCGGAACGTGACCGCCTGTGCCAACGTTGTCGTACATCTCCAACCCCCCTCTCGCGTCCATGCTCGCGGATGACGCGTCATCGGTCGATCGCCGGTCATTCCTGGTCCCCACCCGGTGCCGTCCGGCCAGGTCCCCATCCGCACCCTCTTCGTGGACGCCCGCCATCTGACACCGGGGAAGGTGCATCAGCTGGCGGACAGTGGTTGCGGGTGGAGACCTCGCCGAACGACAACACCGACGGATCGACCGTGGTCACTACAAGGTCCCTGGCAGCACCTCCTCCGACAGCTCGGCGAACGCCTGCTCCTGCGCGCTGAGATAGGTGTCCCAGGCCTGCGCGTCCCAGATCTCCAGCCGGGTGTTGGCCCCGATGACGACGCAGTCACGCTCCAGCCCCGCGTATTGGCGAAGGCTCTGCGGGATCGTGATGCGCCCTTGCTTGTCTGGTGTCTCGTCGGACGCACTGGCGAAGAAGACGCGGCTGTAGTCACGCACCGCCTTGGCGGTGACCGGGGCGGTGCTGAGAGCCTCGGTAATGCGCTGGAACTCCTCCACGGGAAAAACGTAGAGGCATCGCTCCTGGCCTTTGGTGATCACAAGACCCTCCGCCAGCTCCTCACGGTACTTAGCCGGCAGGAACAGCCGTCCCTTGTCGTCCAGACGCGGTTGATGGGTGCCGAGGAACACCGGCCCCACCTCCCGTGCCTCAGTGAAGCGCTCAGCGCTGGTGCACCGGCCCTCCACTGCGCACCACCATACTCCACTTCTCCCCACCGTCAACTGATTCGAACCGTCTTCATCATCAGTTTCCGTTGCGTTACCGCAGGTCAGAGCGATGGAGCGGAGTGGGGTGGGGTGACCGGGCGGTCAACCCTCATGGGCGTGTCGAGGGTTTGAAGCGCCGTGGAAATAGGGGCAGCCGGGCTTCGGCGGGCTTGGCGTGGAGGAAAGTGGCGCGCGTCGCGGCCCCACCGTGTCACGGGATTCGCACGGCTATGGGACAAGAACAGGAACATCACCTGCGTTCCCTGGAATATCCGCAAATGTCGCCCGAGAACCCACAGCGTCGTAGGGTCGTACAGACAATGGAAAAGGAATGGCATGGCTCCCGCAAAGGCACCTACGGGACAGCCGTCGCACTTCTCATGGAGGCCTGGTGGCAGTAACCCATGACGTCCCTCCCCAGCTCGATGAGCTGGTCTCCACAGCCCACCGGATTCGGCAGGCCATCGAATCGGTGATCGAGGGCAAGGGCGACGCCGTCCGCCTCACGCTGACCGTCCTGCTCGCGGAGGGGCACCTCCTGATCGAGGACGTGCCCGGGGTCGGCAAGACGATGCTGGCGAAGGCACTCGCCCGCTCCATCGACTGTCCCGTACGGAGGGTGCAGTTCACTCCCGACCTGCTGCCCAGCGACATCACCGGGGTGAGCGCGTACAACCAGCAGACACGGGAGTTCGAGTTCAAGCCTGGGCCGGTGTTCGCCAACATCGTGGTGGGCGACGAGATCAACCGGGCCTCCCCCAAGACGCAGTCCGCGCTGCTGGAGTGCATGGAGGAGCACCAGGTGACCGTGGACGGGCGGACGTATCAGCTCGACGCCCCGTTCATGGTGATCGCCACCCAGAACCCCATCGAGATGGAGGGCACCTATCCTCTCCCCGAGGCGCAGCGCGACCGCTTCACCGCGCGGGTGGCGATGGGCTACCCGGAGCCGACCGCCGAACTGGAGATGCTCGACGTGCACGGCGGCACCTCGCCGCTGGACAAGCTGCAGCCGGTCGCGACGACGGCCGAGGTGCGCGCCCTGATCGAGGCCGTACGCGGCGTCTACGTCTCCCAGGCGGTCAAGAAGTACGCCATCGACATCGTGGTGGCCACCCGCCACTCCCCCGACCTGCGGCTCGGCGCCTCCCCGAGGTGCACGCTGCAGCTCGTACGCGCGGCCAGGGCCCACGCGGCACTGGGGGGACGCGACTACGTCATCCCCGACGACCTCCAGGACCTGGCCATCCCCGTGCTGGCCCACCGGCTGCTGCCCAGCGTCGAGGCCCAGGGGCAGCGCCGCCTGCCCGAGCAGGTGGTGACCGATCTGATCAGGCGCGTGCCGGTGCCGGAGACCCGGTGATGGATCCGCGGCGTGGCGCCGAAGCCCATCAGACGGACGCCCATCGGACGGAGGCGCGGTGAGAGCCGGACTGCGGGCGCTGACGTCCAGAGGCCGCTCGTTCCTGGCGTCCGGGATCGCGGCACTGGTCATGGCCTTCTTCCTGGGCGAGAACGACCTGTTCAGGATCGGCGTCCTGGTGACAACGCTGCCGCTGCTGGCCGCGATGGTGGTGGCGCGGACCCGCTACCGGCTGAGCTGCGCCAGGCGGCTGGACCCGCCCAGGGCCGAGGTGAGCGGCGAGGCCACCGTGACCCTGCGGCTGGAGAACGTCACCAGACTGCCGACCGGGCTGCTGCTCATCGAGGACACGGTCCCGTACGCGCTGGGCGTGCGGCCCAGGTTCGTGCTGGACCGGGTCGAGGCGCGCGGCGTGCGGGAGATCGACTACCGGGTCCGCTCGGACCTGCGCGGCCGCTACATGATCGGGCCCCTGTCGATCCGCATCGCGGACCCGTTCGGGCTGGTCGAGCTGACCCGTTCGTTCACGATCAGCGACACGCTGGTGGTGACGCCGCACGTGGTGGCGCTGCCGCACGTACGCCTGTCGGGTGAGTGGACGGGGGGCGGCGACAGCCGTACCAGGAGTGTGGCGGCGGCGGGCGACGACGACGTGGCGCCGCGTGAGTACCGGCAGGGCGACGACCTGCGGCGGGTGCACTGGCGCTCGACGGCCCGCCACGGCGAGTTGATGGTGCGCCGCGAGGAGCAGCAGTGGCAGAGCCGCGGCGCGCTCCTGCTCGACACCCGCAGGCACGCCCACCGGGGGGAGGGGCCTCGCTCGTCGTTCGAGGTGGCGGTCTCGGCGGCGGCCTCGATCGGCGTGCACCTCGCCCATGAGGGCCTGGGCCTGCGGCTGGTGACCGACCAGGGCGCCGAGCACCTGACCGACGCCGGGCTGAGCTACTCGCTGCTCGACACCCTCGCCGTGATCAGGCACAGCCCGGCCCGCTCCCTGGAGATGGGCGTGTCCGCCCTGCGTCAGGGCGGCGGCGACGGGCTGATCGTGGCGGTGCTCGGCGCGCTCGACGCGGAGGAGGCGAGGGAGCTGGCCCGGCTGCGACACAGCGGCATCACCGGCGTGGCCGTGCTGCTCGACGTGAGCACGTGGGAGGGCGGCGACCGGGGCGCGGAGGAGAATTACCAGGCCGTGCAGACCGTCCTGGCCGGGTACGGCTGGCGCATCGTGCGCCTGCCGGCCGGCACCTCGATCGCCTCCGTCTGGCCGGACGCCGCCAGCCGCGGCAGATACGCGATCAACCCCGCGGGAGGGGTGGCATGAGACTGACGATCGCCTCTGGAGTGGCCGCGTTCACCGCGGCCATCCTGCTCTATCCGCTCTTCCAGGGCGGGGCCTGGTTCTGGACGTCGCTCGGCGCCGTGCTGGCCGTCGTCGCCGCGGGGCTGGTGAGCAGCCGCCTGTCGCTGCCCGCGTGGGCGGCGCCGCTGCTGGGCGTGGCCGCGACGTGGATCTACCTGACCGTGGCCTTCACCGCCGAGCAGGCGTGGGCGCTGCTGGTGCCGACGAAGGAGTCGGTGGTGGAGCTGGCCAGGCTGGTGACCGTCGGCTGGGCCGACATCCAGCGGTTCGCGGCCCCCGTACCGGACACCGAGGGCATCACCTTGCTGACGGCGGGCGGCGTCGCGCTCATCGCGATCGCCGTGGACCTGCTCGCCGCGCGGGCGCGGCGGGCGGCGCTGGCCGGGCTGCCGCTGCTGGCGCTGGCCACGGTCCCGGCGACGATCCTGGCCGACCCGATCAGCTGGCCGGCGTTCATCGTGGCCGCGCTCGGGTTCGTCAGCCTGCTGATCGCCGACGGGCGCGAGCGGGTGGGTCACTGGGGCCGGGCGGTGCTGGTACGCCGCACCCGTGCGGCCACCTCGCCCGCCCCGCGCGGTTCCGCTGACACCAGCGGCCTGCGGCTGTCGGGCAAGCGCATCGGGTTCGCCGCGATCGCGCTGGCGGTGTCGCTGCCCGCGTTGCTGCCGGCGATGGAGCCGGTGTCGTTCTTCACGTTCGGCGTGGGCGGCCGGGGCTCGGGGCCGGGCAACTCGATCAGCATCCCGAACCCGATCGCCGGCCTGAGGGGCCAGCTCGACCTGCCCGAGCAGCGGACGGTGCTGACCTACACCAACAACGACGACACTCCCCGGTACCTGCGGATCTACGCGCTGGACACCTTCGACGGGCAGCAGTTCGGCATGACGCAGCCGAAGGGGGCGCCGCAGAACAGGACGGAGAACGGCCTGCTGCCCGCGCCACCCGGCCTCAGCCAGAAGCCGAAGGTCAACAGCGTGATCACGAACATCCAGATCAGCGACGAGATCGCGGGGCTGCAGTTCCTGCCGCTGCCGTACCCGCCGCGGGAGATCCGGGTGGACGGGGACTGGCGGGCCGACGTGGACACGCTGATGGTCTTCTCCACCCGTGAGGAGGCCGGCGGCATCGAGTACGAGGTGCAGACGACCGAGCCGGAGCCGACCCCGGACCTGCTCGACGAGCTCGAACTCGCGCCGCGGCCGGCGACGGACGACCGCTTCCTCGACCTGCCGGACAACCTGTCTCCCGAGATCCGGGTCCTGGCCAACGAAATCGTCGGGGGCGCCTCGACGAACTACGAGGCGGCGGTGAAGATCCAGGAGTTCTTCACCAAGACCGGCGGTTTCAGCTACACCCTGCGGACGCAGGGACACAGCAACTCGGCGCTGCGCGACTTCCTGATCCGTGACAGGGCGGGCTACTGCGAGCAGTTCGCCGCGTCGATGGCGGTGCTGGCCAGGCTGGTCGGCATTCCGTCGCGGGTGGCGATCGGCTACACCGGCGGCACCAAGATCGGCGACCGCTGGCAGGTGAGCACGAGCGACTCCCACTCCTGGCCGGAGCTGTACTTCGAGGGCGTGGGCTGGTTGCCGTTCGAGCCGACTCCGTCGGGGGCGGCCGGGCAGGGCAGCGCGCGGGCGCCCGAGTACTCGCTGCCGCGGCCGACGGCGACGGCGAGCACCACGGCCCCGACGCCCGGCGCGACGAGCTCGTCCGCCGACGAGCCGCAGGACCCGGCGGCCCGGCGCAACCCGCGCGAACTGGACCGCGAGGGCACGGTCGCGGCCGGCGGGCTGCCGCCGGACGACTCCATGCCGCTGATCGGCAAGATCGGCATCGGGGCGGCGGCGCTGCTGCTCGTCCTGCTGATCCCCGCGGGCATGCGGCTGGTCAGCAGGAACCGGCGCGTGCGCAGCCTGGGCTTCAAGGTGGCGCAGCCCGCCGACGATCTGACGGCCAGGATCGTGTCGGGCAGGGGCGCGGGGTCGGTGGTGGCGGCCGTGTGGGCGGAGCTGGACGACGTGCTCTGCGACTACGGCATGGCCCGCCAGAGCAGCGAGACCGCACGGGCGCTGGCACGGCGGCTGACCCAGCAGTACGAGTTCGACGCCGATTCCGCGGCGGCCATGGCGGCCATCGCCTCGGCGGTCGAGCGGGTGTTGTTCGCCAAGGATCCCGGCCCGATCGAGCCCATGAAAAAGGACCTGCGCGCGGTGCGGCAGGCCCTGGCGGCCACGGTGTCGCGCGGAAGGCGGGTGCGCGCGGTGCTGCTGCCCCCGTCGACGCTGCGGCGGCTGCGGTTCCTGGGCGAGCGCCTGCTCGACGGGTTCGACCTGCTGGAGAACATCAGGTTGCGTCGGACGGCGGCCCAGAAGGGCGGCTGAGAGGGTGACCCGGTCGTGCGGCCGTCCCCAGAGGGGGCGGCCGCACGACGTCGGTCAGAGAATCAGCGCTCGTCGTGACGACGGCGCCAGCGCTCTTCCATGCGCTCCATGAAACTGCCCCGGTTGCCCCGGCGGGCCTGCTTGCCCGGTGGAGGAGCCGTGCCCGAGGCGGGGGTGGAGTCACCGAACCCATTCATTTTTTTCCAGCTGGACAAGCCCCACAGACACGCGGCGAGCATGACCACGAAACCGCCGACGCCGAGGGGGATCAGACTCATCACTACGCCGACCATCATGATGACGACGCCGAGAGCAAAGCCGATGGAGGCTTTGATCAGGCGACGCTTGTAATGGCTGCGCGGGTCACTGATCCTTACGGTGTTGGCCCACTTCGGGTCCTCGGCGTAGAGGGCCTGCTCGATCTGGTCGAGCAAGCGCTGCTCGTGCTCAGAGAGCGGCACGGCGCCTCCCAAGGACGGCCCCAGGACGGGGAAGACGGCAACGGACGACACGGGGTGTCCGAACCTCGCGGTCGGTTATCCCCAGAATACGAGGCTGTAGACGTAGGCGAAAGCAAACGTCCAACGCAGACCAAACCGGAGGTGACGTCATGGCTCTATTGTGGCCCATCTCGCCCCCCTTCCCCCAAAATCCTGACACGGACGCCCCCACCAAGTACGGACATCGAACGTCATGTCTCTATTTCATCAAGCTTGCCACGTACAAGCGACGCTGGGAGCACCGCATCGGGTCCGAATCTCTGAATCGCCTTATCCATAGCCTGCTCGGCCTCGCGCCACCCGGTCTCCCTCTCGCCGAGACCGAGCTGACGGGTGGCCTCTCCGGCCGGCCGGAGGTTCTCCATCCTGACCCCCACCAGGCGCAATCGCACGCGTTCGAGGCCGGCCGCCTCGAACAGCTCGCAGGCGGTGGTGTAGATCGCCTGGGCGACGTCGGTAGGCTCACGCAGCGTGCGCGAGCGGTTGATCGTGGTGAAATCGGCTCGGCGTAGCTTCACACTTACAGTTCTTCCCACGTGACCGGCCTTACGCATCCGGGCCGCCACGCGCTCCGACAGCCGCAGCAGCTCACGCTTGATCATCTCGGGGTCGTCCACGTCCACCGCGAACGTCTCCTCGTTGCCGATGCTCTTGTCCGGCACGTGAGAGCTCACCGGCCGCTCGTCGCGCCCCCAGGCCAGCGCCGCCAGGTGACCGCCCACGGCCTGGCCCAGCTCGCGCTGGAGCGTGCTGGACGGCACTCTGGCCAGGTCTCCGACCGTCCTGATGCCCAGGCGCACAAGAGACTGCTCGGTACGCTCACCGACGCCCCACAGGGCCGACACGGGCAGCGGATGGAGGAAGTCCACGACCTGCCCGGCGGGCACCACCAGCAACCCGTCGGGCTTGCACTGCTTGGAGGCGAGCTTTGCCACGAATTTGCTGCTGGCCACGCCCACGGAGCACGTGATGCCGAAGCGGTCGAGGACCTGCTCCCTGATCATGGCGGCCACGGCCGCGGGCGGCCCGAGCCGCCGCCTGGCGCCGCCGACGTCGAGGAACGCCTCGTCGGACGCGATGGGCTCCACCAGCGGGGTGATCGTGTGGAAGATCTCCATGACGCCCTTGGAGACCTCGGAGTATTTGCCGTGGCTGGGCGGGATGATCGTGGCCTGCGGGCAGAGCCTGCGCGCCCTGCTCATCGGCATCGCCGAGTGCACGCCGTAGGCCCTGGCCTCGTAGGTGGCGCTGAGCACGACTCCGCGCCCGGCGGGCGAGCCCACGATCACCGGGCGGCCCCGCAGCTCGGGCCGGTCGAGCAGCTCGACGCTGGCGAAGAACGCGTCCATGTCCACGTGGAGAATCGGGCAGCCGTTGTCATCGGCCCCGGTTCGCGGAGCGGGGCCGATGCCGGTGATCTGCTTGCGAGACACGTGTCCGATTCTATCCGAACAGACGTTCTATGCCGAGGGGGGTGGCCATCGACTCAGATCCGGTGCCCGAGCACGTGGAGTTGCGTGGCGATGTCGCGCAGCACGGGATGGGTCGCGGCGGCCTTCTCGAGCGCCACCAGCGAATCCGCCGCCCCAGGCTCCCCGTCCACGAGCCTGCTCGGCACCAGGTCGGCGAAGACGCGCACGCCGTGGATGGCGCCGACCGTGAACCCGGTCGCGGTCAGCAGCTCGACGAGCGTGTCGGCGGCGAAGCGCCTGGGGGTGGGATCGCGCTCGCCCCAGGTCCCCCCGGGGTCGGCCAGCACGGCTTCGGCCTCGTCGAACTGCCCGGCGAGCGCCCGGTGGATGGCGCTGGCGACCGGGTTGGCGGCCAGCACACTGACGGCGCCGCCCCTGCGCAGCAGGCCCGCGACCGCGGTCAGCGCGCTGATCGGGTCTTCGACGTATTCCAGCACGCTGTGGCACAGGACCAGGTCGGCGCAGTCGCGGTCGAGCAGCTCGCCCAGGTCGGCGGCGTCGCCCTGCAGACCGCGCACGCTCACGCCCCGCTCCTTGGCGCGGCGCTCCAGCGCGGCCAGCGAGTCGGGGCTCGGGTCCACGACGGTGACGGCGTGGCCGAGCACGGCCAGCGGCACCGCGAACCCGCCCGTTCCGCCACCGGCGTCGACGATGTCGAGCGACTCGCGGCCGGTGGCCGCCGTGCGCTCGGCCAGCATGGACCGCAACGCGTCCCAGACGACGGCGGTCCGCACCGCCGGGGTCCTCGTGACGCCTTCAGCGCGCAACGTCGGCTCCCTCTCCCTCGCGACGGGCTTGATGGAACGCGCACGTCGCGGATGGCTTCCTTGGTGGACGAGCCCCAGCCTACGCCGTACGCGGGAGCTCCCGCTCCCCACCGGCGAGACCCGTGAGGAACGCTCAGCCGTCGAAGGCGGCCACCAGCCGCCTGGGCGCGCGCAACCGCCAGGCGTCGGCCAGCAGCTCGCCCATCTCCCCCGACTCCACCGCCCCGAGCCGGACCAGCACACTGGCGTGCCCGTCGTAGTGAGGCATGGTGCAGAACGTGGCGGGCTCGGCCGCGATGAGCCCGCTCTTCTCCTCTTCCGAGGACACCGGGAGCACCAGCAGGTCGCCCTCCTCCCTGATCCGGGCGAACCACCTGCCGCGCACGTAGAAGGCGGGCGTGCCGTACATGCTCTTCTCGGAGGTCTCGGGCAGCGCCAGCGCGAGCCGGCGCACGTCGTCTTCCGTCACCATGGGCTCACCCTAGTCACGGAAAAGGGCGCGTCGCGGCTGGTGACGCGCCCACTTTCTCCGTACGGTCGGACTGCGCCCCGGCGCCGCCCTCCGCGTGGTTGGAACGTACCCCGAATGCGCGCGCCCGGTCCGCCGAAAAGGGGTGTCTAAAGGGTGAGGCTTGGCTTGAGTTGCTTGAAGCGGGCCAGCAGGCCGTTGACGAACTGCGGCGACTCGTCAGTCGAGAGCTCCCCCGCCAGGTGCACCCACTCGCTGATGACCACGCCCTCGGGCACGCCGGGCATCCACAGCAGCTCGTAGGTGCCGCCACGCAGCAGGTTGCGGTCGACGGCGGGCATCCGGTCGAGGGTCCAGCCCTCGGCGTAGGTGGTGATCAGCTCGTCGATGCGCACGTGGTGCCTGGCGACGCCCTCGACGATGGTCGAGGTGTATTCGTTCACCGGCGGCTCCTGCCGCTCCACGCGCTCGCCGAGGATCCGCAGCGGGTCCTCGCCGCGCAGTTCGGCCTCGAAGAGGATGTCGAGAGCTCTCCTGCGTGCTTTGCCGCGTGCGGACACCTCAGGCCCGGCCGAGGTATTCGCCGCTGCGGGTGTCGACCTTGATCTTCTCGCCGGTGGTGATGAACAGCGGCACCTTGACCTCGGCGCCGGTCTCCAGCGTGGCGGGCTTGGTGCCGCCGGTGGAGCGGTCGCCCTGCAGACCGGGCTCGGTCTCGGAGATGGTCAACTCGACCGCGGCGGGCAGGTCGACGTAGAGCGCGGCGCCCTCGTTGAACGCGATCGTGGCCAGAGTGTTCTCCAGCATGTAGTTGGCGGCCGTGCCGACGGTGCCGGTGGGCACGTTGACCATGTCGTAGGTCTCGGTGTCCATGAACACGAAGTCGTCGCCGTCCTTGTAGGAGAACTGCATCTCACGCTTGTCGACGTTGGCCACCTCGACCTTGACGCCGGCGTTGAAGGTCTTGTCGACGACCTTGCCGGAGAGCACGTTCTTGAGTTTGGTGCGCACGAACGCGCCGCCCTTGCCCGGCTTGACGTGCTGGAATTCCACGACGGCCCACAGCTCACCGCCGTCGAGCTTCAGCACCAGGCCGTTCTTGAGGTCGTTGGTCGTCGCCACTCGTTCTTCTCCCGCGTGCGGCCGCTCTAAAGAACGAGCAGCTCCTTGGTCGTCTTGGTGAAAAGTTCCGGCCCGCCCTCACGAGTCACGAGGGTGTCCTCGATCCGGACCCCTCCCCGGCCCGGGACGTATACCCCAGGCTCGACGGTGATCGGAACTCGATCCTCTAGTCTAGCGGTCCTGGAGGGGCCCAGGAACGGCTCCTCGTGGATCTCCAGGCCGACTCCGTGGCCGAGACCGTGACGGAAGTGACCGCCGTGGCCCGCGTTCTCGATGACGGAGCGGGCGGCCGTGTCCACGTCCCCGGCCTCCGCGCCGGGAGCCAGGGCGTGCCTGCCGGCCCGCTGCGCCTCGGCGACGAGGTCGTAGAGCTCGCGCTGCCAGTCCGCCGGCGGGCCGAGGCTGACCGTCCTGGTCATGTCGGAGTGGTAGCCGTCGTACCTGGCGCCGAAGTCCATGGTGACCAGGTTTCCCGCGCGCAGTTCCCGCGAGGTGGGGGTGTGGTGCGGGACCGCGCCGTTCTCCCCCGCGGCCACGATCGTGTCGAACGCGGGCTTGTCCGCGCCCAGTTCGCTCATGCGGTGCTCAAGGAGGCGGGCGAGCTCGCGTTCGCTCATCCCGGGGGCGATCCGCGAGGAGACGTCGGCGAAGGCCTGGTCGGTGATGGCGCAGGCGGTGCGGATGAGCTCCAGCTCGCCGTCGTCCTTGACCGCCCGCAGCAGCTCGACCACCGGTCCCAGCGGCACGAGCCCGTCCTCCAGCCGGCGGTAGGTGGCCACGCTCATGCTCGCCGCCTCGATCCCGACACCGGGCGCCGCCAGCCGGCCCGCCACGTCGGCCACCTCGACCGACGGCACGTCCAGTGTGCGCGCGGCCTCGATGTAACGGTTGTCCGTGGCCAGCAGCGCCGTCCCGTCGGCCCTGACCAGGACGGCGGCGTTCGAGCTGACCAGGCCGGTGAGGTAGCGGACGTTGACGGGGGAGGTGACGAGCAGCGCGTGGACCTCTCGGGCGGGCAGCGCCTCGGCCAGCCGCGCCCGGCGCGCCGGGTAGTCGAAGGTCATGAGCTCAATGTACGTGTCATGCCCCTTGTGTCACTATTGCCCCAATCGGGCGGTCACCTGTCCAGGATCGGCCATTCCCTGATGAACTGCGCGGCCGGGCCCGTCCCGTTCATGTCGCCCCTCTCCTGGGCCTTCACCAGGTCACGGTAGACACCGGCGATGTGGTCGAGGGTGGAGTCGGCGTGGCCCTCGCCGGCCTTCCTCGCCGCCTTCCTGAGCTTGTCGCGCGCCTTGCCGGCGACCTGGGGGTTGATGCCGCCCGTGCCCTGCTGGGCCATCAGCGCGTCGTCGAACGCCTTCAGCCAGCGGCCGTACCCGCCGGGCGGGATCGTCCGGCCCAGGGTGGCCTTGGGCGCCGCCGTCTCGATCAGGGAGGTCGGCTCGTCGTCGATGTCGATGTCGGGGGTGAAGAGGTCCTCCGGGGTCTCCTCCTCGGTGGAGGTGGGGGTGGGGAACGGGGTGCCGAGCAGCGAGGCCAGGCCGGTCGGCTCGGTGGTCGGGGTGACCACCGCGACCGGCTCCTCCTTCCGGGCTCCCGCCCACATCACCATGCCCACGGTGACGGCCGCGATGACGAGGACGGCGATGCCGAGCTGGAGGATCAGCTTGCGGTTGGGCCCGGCGGGCTGGTCCTGCCCCAGGTCGCCGGCCTGGTAGATCGCGGTGTCACCGGCCCGCGCGGCCCTGCCTGGGCCGCCCGCCGCACCGACCTGGAAGACCTCGGTGGCCTCAGGGCCCCTGGGCCTCGCGGGGCCGGGCCCGGGGCCACCGGCCCCAGGGCCCCCGACTCCGGGGCCTCCGACTCCGGGACCCCCAGCTCCGGGACCCCCAGCTCCAACGCTCGCCGCCCCCGTGACCGGCGCGCCCATGCCCGGTGACCCCATACCCGGCGCGCCCATCTGCAGGCCGCTGTCGCGGAGGCCGACGCCGGTCACGGGCGGGCCGGGCTTCGGCCTGGCGATGGCGGCCAGCGTCCGCCTGATGGCCTCCCCGCTGGTCGGCCGCTTCGCCGGATCCTGGTCGATCATGGCCAGCACCAGCCGATCCAGCTCCGGGGGCACCTCGCTCCTGGTCGCGCTGGGCGGTACGAGCTGCTCCCCGGAGGGCGGCCGGCCGCACAGCAGCGCGTAACAAACGCTCCCGAGCGCGTACACGTCCCCGGAGGGCTGCGCCGCCTCCTCCGTGGTCCGCTCGGGAGCGGCATATCGGCCGTCGCCCCGTACCGGCTCGCGCCCGTCCATCCCGAAACCGACGACCTTGAGCACCCCGCTGGAGGCCAGGCGGAAGCTGTCAGGATCGACCTGCCCGTGCACGACCCCGGCGCGGTGCGCGGCGTCGAGCCCGGCCGCCGCCTGGCCGACCAGGTCGCACACCTCGACGATCTTCATGGGTCCGCGCGCGGCCAGCTCCTCGCCGAGGCTGAGCCCGGTGAGGTACTCCATCACGAGGAACGGGGCGCCCTCGTGCTCGCCGACGTCGAGCACCATGGCCACGTTGGGGTGGATCACCCTGGCCACGGCCTGGGCATGCTGCCTGAGCACCTCACGGGTGGCGGCCCCCGCCGCCCTGGCGCCCAGCACCTTCACGGCCACGACCCAGTCGGCACGCGTGTCGTAGCCCCGCCACACCTCGCCCATCGGCCCGCTGCCGATGCGCTCGTCAAGCCGGTACCGGTCAGCGACCAAGGACGTCGCTTCGGACATATCCCCGCCAATTACTCGAACATCTTGATTTCCGACCAACCATAGGCCCCCGTCGCCTCCGCCGCCCCACCATCCGCGCTCACGCGCCGAGGCCGCCCTCTCGACATAACGATTTTCGTTATTTACGATTATCGTTATGCCAACTCGATGGATCACCAGACTCGAGATTCTGCTGAGCTTCGCCCTCGTCCTCGGCTGCCTGGGCGCCCTGGCCGCGCTCGGGGCGAACGTCCTGATCGCCGGCTCGCTCGTGTCGGCCGTGCTGGGGTCGGCGTCGGAGGCCATACTCTCCTCCATGATGCTGGCCGAGAGCTACGCGTTCCACGCTCCGCCGAGCGCGGTGCTCGGGGGCGTCGTGGCGGGGTTCGCGGCGCTGGGCGTGTCGGAGATCGTGCGCCGGGGCCTGGTCCTGCTCCAAGAGGTCGAGGCCACCATCTGATGGCGGAACCGGCCATCAGGGTGCGACTGGACGAGGTGCTCAAGGAGCGCGGCATGACGCTCACCGAGCTGTCGCACCGCGTGGAGATCAGCGTCGTCAACCTGTCGATCCTGAAGAACGGGCACGCCAAGGCGGTCCGCTTCTCCACGCTGGTACGGCTGTGCGAGGCGCTCGGCTGCCAGCCGGGAGATCTGCTGAGGTACGAATGAGGGGGACGGTGAGCCCGTCCCCCTCGTGATCATGCTGTGGCGGGTGCGGCCACGCGCCGCGCGGGCGCGTCGTCGAGCGGCTGCGGCGGCGCGTTGAAGACCTCCGTGTCCAGGGCGCCTTCCGAGCGCGCCACCAGCACCGGCACGACCATCTGGCCGGCCACGTTGGTCGCGGTGCGGATCATGTCGAGGATCGGGTCGATCGCCAGCAGCAGGCCGACCCCTTCGAGCGGCAGCCCCAGGGTGCTGAGCGTGAGCGTCAGCATGACCGTGGCGCCGGTCAGGCCCGCCGTGGCGGCCGAGCCGATCACCGACACGAACGCGATCAGCAGGTAGTCGCCCACCCCGAGCTGCACCCCGAACACCTGGGCCACGAAGATCGCGGCCAGCGCCGGGTAGACCGAGGCGCACCCGTCCATCTTGGTCGTGGCCCCGAACGGCACGGCGAAGGAGGCGTAGTCGCGGTTCACGCCGTTGCGCTCGATCGTGACGCGCTGCGTCAGCGGCAGCGTGCCGACCGAGGAGCGCGAGACGAAGGCCAGCTCGATCGCGGGCCAGGCGTTGCGGAAAAACGTGACGGGGCTGACCTTGCCCCACACCGCCAGGACGGTCGGGTACACGACCAGCAGGACCACGAAGCAGCCGATGTACACGCCGGCGCTGAACTTGGCCAGCGGCGCCAGCAGGTCCCACCCGTAGGTGGACACGGCCTTGCCGATCAGCCCGGCCGTGCCGATGGGGGCCAGCCGGATGACCCACCACAGCGCCTTCTGCACCAGCTCCAGCACGGAACGGGCGAGGTTCAGGAACGGCTCGGCCTTCTCGCCCACGGCCAGGGCCGCCGCGCCGAGCACGATGCCCAGGAAGACGATCTGGAGGACGTTCACCTCGGTGAAGGCGGTGACGATGTTCGTCGGCAGGATGCCGGTGACGAAGTCGAGCCAGGTGCCGGCGTTCTCGGGCGCCTTGGCGGCGCTGGTGTCGAGGGTGACGCCCTGGCCGGGGTTGATGAGCAGGCCGAGCCCGATCGCGAGGGCCACCGAGACGAACGCGGTGATGAGGAACCACAACAACGTCTTGGAGGCGAGCCGCGCGGCGCCGTTGACGTTGCGCAGGTTGGCCACGCTGACCAGCACGGCGGTGAAGACGAGCGGCGGCACGGCGAGCTTGAGGAGCTGGACGAAGATCTGGCCGACCCGGGTCAGCGTCTCGGTCAGCCAGGCCACGTCCCAGGTCTTGGCCACGAAGCCGAGCGCGACACCGATGACGAGCCCCAGCAGCAACTGCAGGGAAAAGGAGAATCTCTTCACGGAGGAAGCCTTCGCACGGAGGGCATGCCGAAGAACACGACACGCCGGGTGAGGGTATGGAGGATCGCGGGATGGGGGGTCAGTGACAGATGGATCCGTGCAACCGGCACAGATCGATGTGCAGCCGTTCGACGAGCCACACGAACACCAGAGAAAACCTCACAAGCCCTGCAAACACACCTGTAATGCGGAGAATTCCCCGGGGAGAGTGTGATCTAGGCCACAATCTCCTTGATCTTCTCGATCAGTCCCACCCGCTCCTCGTGCGTCCTGCCGAGCGGCGCCACGTTCAGCGTGGTCACGCCTGACTCCTTCAGCGCCTGCACACGATCGCGCACGAACCCCTCGCTGCCGATCAGCGACATCCGCTCCAGCAACGCCGCCGGAACCATCGCGGCGGCCTCCTCCTTCTTGCCGTCGAGGTAGAGGTCCTGGATCAGCTCGGCCTCCTTCTCATAGCCGTAGCGCCTGGCCAGGTCGTTGTAGAAGTTCCTGCCCTTGGCGCCCATGCCGCCGATGTAGAGCGCCGCCATCGGCCGGCCGAACTCCAGCAGCCCGGCCACGTCGTCGCCGATCGCCAGGGACGCCTGGGCGATCACGTCCAGCTCGCCCAGCTCGGGGTCGCGCCTGGCCTTCCCCGCGGCCAGCGAGGCGCCCCAGACGTCGGCGGCCTTCTCCGGGACGTAGAAGATCGGCTCCCAGCCCTCGGCCAGCTCGGCGGTCAGCTCCACGTTCTTGGGGCCGATGGCGGCGACCACGATGGGGATGCGGGGGCGTACGGGATGGTTGATGATCTTCAGGGCCTTGCCCAGGCCGGTCCCCTGGCCGGGCGGGAGCGGCACCGTGTAGTGCTTGCCGTCGTACTGGAGGCGCTCGCGCCGCCAGACCTGGCGGCAGATCTCGATGACCTCCCTGGTACGCCCGAGCGGCGCGGTGTACGGCACCCCGTGGAACCCCTCGATCACCTGCGGCCCCGAGGCGCCCAGCCCCAGCGTGAAGCGCCCGTCGGAGACGAAGTCGAGGCCCGCCGCCGTCATCGCCATCAGCGTCGGCGTGCGCGAGTAGATCGGCAGGATGCCCGAGGCGATCTCCAGGCGTTCTGTCCGCGCCGCTATGTACCCCATCTGGCTGACGGCGTCGAACGTGTAGGCCTCGGCCACGAACACGATGTCCAGGCCGGCTCTCTCGTAGTCGGCCAGCTCGGCCACCGTCTCCTTGAAGCCGCTCGAGTAGCTGAGTGACATACCGATGCGCATGCGGGCTCCCACCGAACCGAATGATGTTCTGTCGCGACGGGAACATGTTATCGCGCCGGGCTCGCGGGGCCGAGCCGCTAGCCTGGTTCAAGTGCTGAGCCGGTTCGTCGTCGTCGTGTCCGCCATCGTGGCCGTGGCCCTGGCGGGGCACCAGCTGATCCCCGCGCTCGGCGGGTTCACCCCGGTCCTGGAGAGCCTGCTGCCCTGGATGGGGCTGGCCGTGCCGCTGCTGCTCACCGGCGCCGCCCTGGCACGCTCCACCGCGGCCGCCGTCGCCGCGCTGGTGCCGGGGGTGGTGTGGGCGGCGATGTTCGGCTCCACGCTCTTCCGCTCGCCGCCGGGCGGCGCCAGCGACCTGGCGGTCGGCACGGTCAACGTGGGCGTGCGCAACAGCGCCTCCGGCGAGGCCGTGCGGGTGATCGCCAAGGACCTCGACGTCCTGGCCGCCCAGGAGCTGACCAGGGGCGGGCCGGCGGCCAAGCAGCTCAACAAGATGTTCAAGTACCACTATCCGGTCAGCACGGTCGGCCTGTGGAGCCGCTACCCGATCAGCGAGACCAAGCCGCTCGACATCGGCCTGGGCTGGCCGCGCGCCCTGCGCGCGGTGATCACCACCCCCAAGGGCAAGCTGACCGTCTACGTCATGCACCTGGCCTCGGCCAGGCCCGGCGAGACCACCTCGCGCGACAGCTCGCTGGCGCACGCGCGCAAGCTCATCGACGCCGACCCGAGCAAGCGCATCCTGCTGCTCGGCGACCTCAACACCGCCACCACCGACCGCGGCATGCGCGGGCTGACACCGCCGCTGACCGACGCCCAGAACGCGGCCGGCGACGGGTTCGGGTTCACCTGGCCGTCCGAGTTCCCGATCACCAGGCCGGACCACATCCTGTACAAAGGCATGACGGCGACCAAGGCGGGCGTGGCCCCGGCGGCCGGCAGCGACCACAGGGCCGCGATCGCCTCACTCCGCCTGTAGCGGCGCCTGCAGGAGGAGACCCAGGTCGGCGGGCGTGTCGATGTCCGCGGGATCGCCGTGGTCGTCGCACGGCACCGCGGTGACCAGCTCGGGATGCGCCTTCATGAACGGCCGAGCCCCGACGTCCCCCACGGCCAGCTCCGCCACCTCGGCGAAGTGCTCGCGGGCGATCAGCACGGGGTTCCTGCGCCGCCCCCCGTATGTGGCGACCGCCAGCCCGGCGCCGGAAGCGATCAGCGCGCGGACCGCGCCGGACCTGATCAGCGGCTGGTCGACCAGCGCGACCACCACCGACTCCGCCTCCCGCGGCAACGCCGCCAGCCCGACCCGCAGGGACGAGCCCATGCCGGAGACCCAGTCCGGATTGCGTACGGTCACCGCTCCCCGCACCTGCACCGTGGCCGCGCCGAGCACGACCACGACCGGATGGCAGCCGCCCTCCTCCAGCAGCCGCACGCCGCGGTCCACCAGCCGCTCGCCCTCGAACTCGACCAGCGCCTTCGGCTGCCCCAGCCGGGAGCCCCGCCCCGCCGCCAGCAGCAGCCCGGCCACACCGGAGCGCTTCATGGGACCTCGTGGTGGATGCGGCCCTCGGTCACGGACAGCGGGCTTCCCGAGCCGCCCCAGCGGAGCTGGATGAGCTCGGCGGCGATCGACACGGCCGTCTCCTCGGGGGTGCGCGCGCCGAGATCGAGCCCGATGGGCGACCTCAGCCGGGCCAGCTCCTCCTCGGTGAGCCCGGACTCGCGCAGCCGCGCGAGCCGGTCGTCGTGGGTGCGGCGCGAGCCCATGGCCCCCACATAGCCGGCGCTGGTACGCAGCGCCACCTCCAGCAGCGGCACGTCGAACTTGGGGTCGTGCGTGAGGACGCAGATGACCGTGCGCTCGTCCACCTGCACGGAGGCCAGATAGTCGTGCGGCCACTTGACCACGACCTCGTCGGCGTCGGGGAAACGCTTGGCGGTGGCGAAGACCGGCCGCGCGTCGCACACGGTCACGTGATAGCCGAGGAACTTGCCCACCCTGGCCACCGCCGCGGCGAAGTCGATCGCCCCGAACACCAGCATCCGCGGCGGCGGCGCGAACGAGTTCACGAACACCGCCAGGTCGTCCAGCCGCCGCTCCCCCTGCTCCCCGTAGTGCCGCAGGCCGGTCAGGCCCTGGGCGAGCATGCCGCGGGCGTCGTCGTCCACCGCGTCGTCGAGGCGGGCCGGGCCGAGCGTGCCGGTGGAACGGTCCGGCCGGATGATCCGGCGGGCGCCGATCCGGCCGGGGCCCGAGGCGACGGTGGCCACGGCGACCGGCTCGTGCGCGTCCACGGAGGCGGCGACCTCGCCGAGTTCGGGGAAGGTCTCGATCGAGACGGGCTCGACGAGGATGTCGATGATGCCGCCGCAGGTGAGCCCCACGGCGAAGGCGTCGTCGTCGCTGACGCCGTACCGCTGCAGGACGGGCGCGTCGATCTCGGCGGCCAGCTCGAACACCGCGCCCTCCACGCAGCCGCCGGACACGCTGCCGACCACCTCGTCGCCGCGCACCGCCATGGCCGCACCCGGCTGTCTGGGCGCGCTGCTCCACGTGCCCACCACGGTGGCCAGCCCGAACCTCAGCCCGGACCGCCACCACTTCATGATCTCCGGCAGCACGTCACGCATGGGCGAGCCTTTCACTGAGTCGCTCGTAGGCGGCCAGGCTGTGCCCGGCCACCAGGTCGTCGAGGTAGGGGAGAACGGCCCGCATGCCGCCGGTGAGCGGCTGGAAGTCCGCGTATCCCTTGTGCGGGTTGACCCAGATCACTCGATACGCCTGCCTGGCCAGCCTGGCCATCTGCGTGCCCAGCAGCTCCGGATCACCGCGTTCCCACCCATCAGAGGCGATCAAGGCTACCGCGCCTCTGGCGCTGTAACGGGCGAGGAATTCCTTGAGTTCCTCGCCCAGCCTGGTCCCGCCGCTCCAGTCGGGGATGGCCTTGGAGACCTCGTTCAGCGCGGTGCCGGGGTCGCGGTGGCGCAGCTCGGCGGTGATCGGGGTGAGCCTGGTGCCGACCGAGTAGACCTTGGTCGCCCTCGGCTCGCTCCTGACCAGAGCGTGGGCGAAGCGCAGCAGGGTCTCGGCGTACGGGGCCATCGACCCGCTGACGTCCACGAACATCACGACGGCACGCGGCCTGGTGGTGTGCCTGCGGTGGCGCAGCCCGGCCACCTCGCCCTTCCTGAGCGCGTCGCGGATGGTACGGCGCTGGTCGAGGCGGCCCCGGTGGGCGTGCTCGTAGCGCCGGGACCGCCTGCGGGCCCGCCCGCCCTTCAGCATGGCCAGCATCCGGTGCACCTCGGCGCGCTCGGCCTCGCTCAGCCGCGCCACGTCCCGGTTCCGCAGCACCTCGGCCCGGCTCGCGGTCGCCGGGGCCGTCGTCCCGTCGTCGCCCCCTTGCTCGCCATCGCCCCGCGTGGCCAGGTGGCGGGTGACGCTCGTGGTCGCGGTACGCGTCATGGCCGCCTTCTGGCCGCCGAAGTAGGCGGCGAAGCAGCGGTCGTAGCGGGGCAGGTCGTCGGGCGTGGCGCACAACGTGAACCGCCCCGCCCAGTACACCTCGCCCGGATCGCTCACATCAAGGTGGTCGAGTGCCTTCAGCAGGTTCCGCGTACGCTCGTGATCGGCCGCGACGCCCGCCGCCCGCAACGTCCTGGCGAACCCCGTCATGGTGGCGGCCAGCTCATCCATGGGCCAGCAGCCCGTTGCCGATCACGGCCGCCACGTCCTCGCGGTACTTCAGCGCGGCCCCCAGCGTGGCGGCGGCCAGGCCCGGGTCCAGCTCCTTGGCTCCCAGCGTCAGCAGCGCCTCGGTCCAGTCGAGCGTCTCGGCCACCCCCGGGGGCTTGATCAGCTCGGCCCGCCGCAGCCGCTCGGCCGCCCGCGCCACCTGCGTGGCCAGCGTCTCGGTGCACTCGGGCAGCCGCCGCAGCAGGATGGCGACCTCGCGGTCGAAGCTCGGGTGCTCCAGCCAGTGGTAGAGGCAGCGCCGCTTGAGCGCGTCGTGCACCTCGCGCGTGCGGTTGGAGGTCACCACGACCACCGGCGGCGTCCTGGCCTTGATCGTGCCCAGCTCGGGGATGGAGATCGTGAAGTCGGAGAGCACTTCGAGCAGGAACGCCTCGAACTCGTCGTCGGCCCGGTCGATCTCGTCCACCAGCAGGACGCTCGGCTGCGTCTCGACCGCCTTCAGCAGCGGCCTGGCGATCAGGAACCGCCGGTCGTAGATCTCCCCCTCCAGCCTGCTCACGTCGGTGACCCCGGCGGCCTCGGCGGCCTTGAGGTGGAGGAGCTGACGGGCGAAGTCCCAGTCGTACAGCGCCTGGGCCGCGTCCAGCCCCTCGTAACACTGCAGCCTGATCAGCGGCGCCTTCAGCAACGCGGCCAGCGTCTTGGCCAGCTCGGTCTTCCCGACCCCCGCCTCGCCTTCGAGGAAAAGCGGCCGTCCCATCCGCAACGCCAGGAACGCGGCCGTCGCCAGCCCTTCGTCAGCCAGATAAGCATGCCGGTCGAGGAGCTCGATGAGCTTGGCCGGCGACTCGATGTCCATTGCCCTGATTGTCCGCCGCAGCACCCCCACAGGCTACGTCGACACCTCGCCTTCGCGATATTCACCCACAACAGCCATCACAAGCTGTAAGCTCTCGCTCACCGAACGAAGGGACGGCAAGGCATGCCCCCGGCCTTGCACACGCGGCCCATGCTCGATTCCCGCGCTGACATCCGCATCACGACGGAGGAAGGCAGACCGATGCCCGCCCACCCTGGCGCCCCGGAGTCCTGGGACGACTGCTCGGTGTCCCCGGAGCTCCGGGAGAAGGGCAAGATCGTCGCCGCCCGCAGGGCGATCGACGTCGCCCTGCAGTCGCGCTTCCTCTGGATCAGCCGCGAGAAGCGAGAGGCCATCTCCACCTGCGAAGACCTCGACGTCCTGCAGAAGTGGCTGATCCGCATCCTGACGGTCGACACGGTCGACGAGCTCTTCGTCCCGACCGACTAGACGTCAGAGGCCTCCCCGCGCTCCCGGATCAGGGCCCGCAGCTCCGCCGTCGCCCGATCGGCGCGCGCCTTCTCCGACCCCTGGATGCCCATGATCCCGACGGTGCTTCCGTCGGAGAAGTCGATCCGCGGCCACGGATCGCCCACCACCATCGTGACCTCCAGCGCCTCCGGCCACGAGTACCGATGGGTGCGCAGCGCGTTGACGATCGTGAGGCCCCGCTCGTCGGCCTCCACCCGCACCCGGCCGAGCAGATGGAGCACGTACGCCACCGCGCACCCGAACGCCACGATCGCCAGGCGGTCCGGCAGCTTGAACGGCTGCGCGATGAGGGCGGCCATCACCACCGCCCCCACGACGATCAGCGTGGCGAAGCCGTAGGCGACGACTCGTCCGCGGCGTGGACGCCAGGTGACGGGCAGGGGCGGAGGGGATACGGGCTCTGACACGAGGGAAACCTACCGCAGGTCAGTGGAGGCCCCGCAGGAGGAGGGCGGTCTCGAGCGCGGCGATGGTCGACTCATACCCCTTGTCCTCCTTGCTGCCCGGCAGGCCCGAGCGGTCGAGCGCCTGGTCCATCGACTCGCAGGTGAGCACGCCGTTGCCGACCGGCGTCTCCTCATCCAGCGAGATCCGGGTCAGGCCCGCGGTCACCGAGTCGCAGACATACTCGAAATGGGCCGTCTCGCCGCGGATGACCGCGCCCAGCGCCACCACCGCGTCGCAGCGGCGGGCCAGGGCCTGGGCGACCACCGGGATCTCCAGGGAGCCCGGCACGCGTACCACCGTAGCCGTGGCGCCGCTGTCGTCGCACGCCTGCACGGCCCGCGACACGAGCTGGTCGGTGATCTTGGCGTGCCAGCTCGCCGCCACCACCCCCACCGTCAGCCCCGCCGCGTCGGGCGCCGCCGCCCCCGGCCGTCCTTCTCCACTCATGGGCCCTCCCCCGTCGGTCGGATCGATCTCTCGCTCACGAAGCCTCCGAGATGTCGTGGCCGAGGCGGTCGCGCTTGGCCTTGAGATAACGCTCGTTGTAGGAGTTCATCGCCACGGGCATGGGCTCACGGCCGAGCACCTTGATGCCGTAGCCGTCCATGCCCTTGAGCTTGGCCGGGTTGTTGGTGAGCAGCCGTACGGACTTGACGCCGAGGTCGGCGAGGATCTGGCCCGCGTTGGAGAACTCCCGCGCGTCCACCGGCAGCCCCAGCTCCACGTTGGCGTCCACGGTGTCGCTGCCGTTGTCCTGCAGGCTGTAGGCCCGCAACTTCGCCAGCAGCCCGATCCCCCGCCCCTCGTGGCCGCGCAGGTAGACGACCACGCCGCGGCCCTCCTGCGCGATGGCCCCCATGGCGTGCTCGAGCTGCACCCCGCAGTCGCAGCGCAGCGAGCCGAACACGTCGCCGGTCAGGCATTCGGAGTGGGCCCTGACCAGGATGTTCTCACCATCGGACAGGTCTCCGAAGACGAGCGCGACGTGCTCGCCGCCGTCGAGCGCGCTGGCGTACCCGTAGGCCCGCCACATCCCGTACGCGTTCGGCAGCCGCGTCTCGGCGACCCTGGTGACCATGCTCTCGGCCCGCCGCCTGTGGTCCACGAGCTGCTCGATGGAGACCAGCGCCAGATCGTGCTCGTCGGCGAAGCGGCGCAGCTCGGGCAGCCTGGCCATGGTGCCGTCGTCGTTGACCACCTCGGCCAGCGCCCCGGCCGCCGACAGCCCCGCCAGCCTGGCCAGGTCCACGGCCGCCTCGGTGTGGCCGCGCCGGGCCAGCACGCCGCCCTCGTGGTAGCGCAGCGGGAAGACATGCCCGGGGCGGACCAGCTCGTTCGGCTCGGTGGCCGAGTCGGCGAGCGTGCGGATCGTCTTCGCCCGGTCGGCGGCGGAGATGCCCGTGGTGACGCCGTCGCGGGCGTCCACGGTGACCGTGTACGCCGTGCGCATGCGCTCCTTGTTGTTGAAGACCATGAGGGGCAGGCCGAGCCGGTCGAGCTCCTTGCCCTCCATGGCCACGCAGATCATGCCGCTGGTGTTCCTGATCGTGAACGTGCACAGATCCGGCGTGGCCTTGGCGGCGGCGAAGATGAGGTCGCCCTCGTTCTCCCTGTTCTCGTCGTCCACGACGACGACGGGCTTTCCGTTGCGTATGTCCTCGATCGCACGCTCGATCGGGTCGAGTTTGATGTCAGTCATTGGGCCACCGCCATTCCCAGAGGAGAGGTGCGGTATTCGCGCAGCCACTTCACGAAACCGATCAGCACCAGGACGAAGAACACGCCGTACACCGCGCCGGAGACCACCAGCCCTGAGCTGAACGCCAGCGGCACTCCGACCAGGTCAACAGCCACCCACACGATCCAGAAGTCCACCAGCGCCCGGCCCTGCGCCCATGTGGCGATGGCGCTGCCGACGAAGATGTAGGCGTCGGCGGCCACCAGGAACCCGCCCTTCGGCAGCGGCACCTGCGCGCCCCACGACAGGCCGGTGACGTAGAACAGCAGCCCGACCACGACGGTGCCCACCAGCATGATGCCGATCAGCAGCGACCGCTCCCACCACTGGGCGGGCCTGACCGCCAGTTGCTTGCCGTTCTGGGTGCCGCGCCGCCACGCCCACCAGCCGTAGATCGCCAGCGCGGCGAACAGCGCCTGCTTGAGCGCGTTGCCGGTGATGTGCGCGTTGATGGAGGCGATGAACAGCAGCACCGATCCGGCGAACTGCACCGGCCACGTCCACATCGACTTACGCATGGCGAGCAGGACCGTGGAGAGGGCGGCGATGTTGCCGACCAGGTCCGTCCAGAGCACGTGTGTGCCGAATATCTCGAATCCGGCGTTGGCCCAGTTCATTGCCTGACAACCAGCCTTTCCACATACTTCGCGATCACGTCGACCTCGATGTTCACCTCGTCGCCCACCTGGCGCTCGCCCATGGTGGTGAGCTTCAGCGTGGTCGGGATGAGGCTCACCCCGAAGCTTTCGTCGTCAACCGTCGTGACCGTCAGGCTGATTCCGTCGATCGCGATCGAGCCCTTCTCCGCGACGTACGGGCTGAGCGCCTCCGGCAGCGAGAACCGCAGGTCGTCCCAGCTCTCGCCGGGGTCGCGCGACAGCAGCACGGCGGTGCCGTCCACGTGGCCCTGGACGATGTGGCCGCCGAGGCGCTGGTCGGCGCGTACGGCCCGCTCCAGGTTCACCGCCGATCCCTCGGTGAGCCCGCCCAAGGAGCTGCGATCGAGCGACTCCCTGATCACGTCCACGGTGAAGACGTCGTCCTTGGCCTCCACCACCGTGAGGCATACGCCGTTGACCGCTATCGAGTCGCCGTGTTTGGCGTCGGAGGTGACGATCGGGCCGCGTACCGACAGAAGGGCTCCGCCGCCCGCTTGCTCGATGGCCACCACGTCGCCTTTTTCCTCAATGATTCCGGTGAACATCAGGTCTCCCTGCCTGGTTGGATCGCGGGCCGGGCGATTAGCCGTACATCCGGCCCGATGGGGGAAATTTCGTCAAATGTCAGGCGGTGGATCTCGCCGATCGTCCGCACGCCGGCCGCGCCGAGCGCGGCCGGCCCGGACCCCAGCACCGCCGGAGCCAGATACGCCACCACCCGATCGACCAGTCCCTGCCCGATGAACGCTCCGGCCAGCGTCGGCCCGCCCTCCAGGAACACGCTGACGATCTCGCGCGCGGCCAGCTCACGGAGCAGGGCGTGCAGGTCGAGGCCGCCGGCGTGGCGGGGTAGGCGCAGCAGGTCGGCCTTCAGCTCCGTCTCGACGTCTTCTGCGACGGCGACCAGCGTGGGGGCGTGGTCATCGAGAACGCGCGCGGACTGGGGCGTCCTGCCCTCGGGATCCACCACCACCCGCACCGTCTCGCCACGGCTGACGGAGTCGATGCTCGGAACGCCGGAGTGGCCCTGAGCGGCGTTGGGCCGGGCCGTGAGGTGGGGGTCGTCGGCCAGCACCGTGCCGATGCCGGCCACGATCGCGTCGGAGGCGGCCCTGAGCCGGTGCACGTCGGCCCTCGCCTCCGGTGAGGTGATCCACTGGCTGGTGCCGTCCTCGGCCGCCGACCTGCCGTCCAGGGTCGCGGCGAACTTCCAGGTCACGTGCGAACGCCGCAGCCGCGCGTACGTCAGCCACTCCTCGTTCACCCGCTCCGCCGCCCCCGCCAGCACCCCGGACGTGACCGCGACCCCGTGGTCCCGCAACCGCGCCGCGCCGCCCGCCGCCTTCGGGTTGGGGTCGGACACGGCGATCACCACCCGGGCCACGCCCGCGTCGAGCAGGGCACGGCTGCACGGGCCCGTCCTGCCGGTGTGGTCGCAGGGTTCGAGAGTCACGTACGCGGTGCCGCCCCTGGCCCGCTCCCCTGCCTGCGCCAGCGCGACGACCTCGGCGTGCGGCCCGCCCGCGTACGCGTGGAAGCCCTCGCCGACGACCTGCCCGGCGGCGTCGAGCACGACGCAGCCCACGACGGGGTTGGGGGTGGTGGTGCCGTGACCATGCCCGGCCAGCTCGACGGCGCGCGCCATGTGGGCGGCGTCCTGCTCGGGTATCTCCACCCGGGGATCTCCTACTCGCCAGTAGCTGCAAGCCACGGCGGGCCCCGGGGGATTTCACCGCGATGCTGGTATGCACCACGGCAGGCGCCCGGCTGGGACGCCGGACACCTCGCGCGCTTCCTCCCATCCGGACTTTAACCGTCGGTCTCGGAATTTCACCGAGTCAACCGGCCGATGGCATCGGCCGGGTCGCGGACTATAACCGCCGGTTCGGAATTTCACCGACCCCGGAGCACGCTAGCTCTCTTCCAGTACCAGTTTGCCATGCCTCACCCGAAACATGCGACCGCCCCTCCCAAAGTGAGCAAGCGCTAGGTTGAACGAGGGACCCTCAGGCGGACGCGATCCCAGACAGCACAGCCTCAGGCGGCCATGAACCCAGACGGACAGGGCTCATACGGGCAGGGCTCGGGCGGCCATGGGCTCAGGCGGCCATGAGCCGACGCGCTCTGCGTGCCGCCGGACTGTAGAGGACCTCGCCCGGCACCAGCCCGATCCCGGTGTGCAGGGTACGCAGCGTCGCCGTGGCCCACAGGTCGCCGACCGGCGTGGCGGGCAGCCCGTACAACCTTCTCGCCCAGCGCGGCAGCGTGGCGAACGCGAGCAGCGTCAGCATGGGCATCGCGGGCTTGAGCGGGGTCAGCATGCGCGGGAGCGGGGCGTTGAGCGAGAGCCGCAGCGGATGAGCCGCCTCGGGAACGAAACGCAGCCCGGGGCGTTCGGCGTCGATGTAGTCGCGCAGCTCGGCCACCGAGCCTGGCACGTCCTCCGGCGCCAGCCCGACCACCTCGGCCGCCCGCCGCCACTCCGCGACGAACATGTCGGCCTCGTCGTCGGACAGCCGCACCCCGGCGCGACGGGCGACCGACAGATAGGAGTCCACCTCCCCCACGTGCACCCAGCGCAGCGCGTCGGGCTCGTCGAGGCGGAAGGTCACGCCGGTATCGGGATCGTGGGCGGTCAGCTTGGAGTGGATCTTGCGTACGCGGCGGCCGGCCCGTTCGACCTCGGCGTGGGTGCCGTACGTGCGCACCCGTACGAACTCGGTCGTCCGTACGAACCGCGACCACGCCTCCTGCGGATCCATGAGTGCGGAGTTCTGCAGCACGCCCCGCATCGCCTTCGGATGCAGCCCCTGCATCAGCAGCGCGCGGATGCCGCCCACGAGCAGGATCGGCTCGCCCATCACCCGCCACGTCACCGAACGGGGCCCGAAGATCCCATTGTCGCCCATAAGTGGATAGTTACCCAGGTGATGAGCGGTTTATGTCACGAAATAGCGCGATTGGCCGCTGCCCGAAGCGCGTCGATGGCGGCCACCGGGTCGGAGGCCCCGTACACGGCGCTGCCCGCCACGAACACATCCGCGCCCGCCTCGGCGCACCGCTCGATGGTGCCCGCGTCGACGCCGCCATCAACCTGCAGCCAGACCGTGCCGCCGTGCCGCCCGATGAGCTCACGCGCCCGCCGGACCTTCGGCAGCACGACGTCGAGGAACTTCTGCCCGCCGAACCCCGGCTCCACGGTCATCAGCAGCAGCATGTCGATCTCGCCGAGCAGGTCTTCGTAAGGCTCGACGGCGGTGGCCGGGCTGAGCGCCAGACCGGCCCTGGCCCCGAGCGAACGGATCTCCCGCAGCGTACGGATCGGGGCCTTGGCCGCCTCCGCGTGGATGGTCACGCTGCCCGCCCCGGCCTCCGCGTACTGCGGCGCCCAGCGGTCGGGGTCGTCGATCATGAGGTGGCAGTCGAGCGGCGTGGCGGTCGCCTTGCGCAGCGCCTCGACCACGGGCAGCCCGAGGGTCAGGTTGGGCACGAAGTGGTAGTCCATGACGTCGACGTGCAGCCAGTCGGCATTCGGCACGGCGGCGGCCTCGTCGGCGAGCCTGGCGAAGTCGGCGGCGAGGATGCTGGGCGAGATCTGTACGGCCATGATTCCCCAAGTCTAGTGACCCCCCGGCACCCTCCCGGCACCCTCCCGGCACCCTCCCGGCACCTCCGGCGGCCCCGGCACCCCTCCCGGCACCCTTCTCGGCCGCCGGCACCCCTCCCGGCACCTTTGGCGAACACCGGCGCCCGTCCCACCCCTCTGAGAACACCCGGCACCTCTAGTGAACGACCTGTGCCCGCCTCGCCGCCCTCGACATGAGCCCGAGCCTGATGAACAACACAGGCGCACCCACCTGCACCCAGAACGCCAGCAACGCGTACCCGATGTAGGTCACCACGGCGCTCTCCGGCATCACTTCGCGCTCGGCGTACCAGATGAGCACCGCCACCACCGTCCCGAGCGCCCACCGCGCGGCGCGCAGACCGAACGGCCCGCCCGCGTCGAACCAGCCGAGCCGGTACATGATCGACGCCCCCGCCAGCGTCCCCAGCAACACGCCCGCCATGGTGACGATCGTGTCCAGGCTCTCCGGATCGATCGCCCCCGCCGCCCCCCAACTCCGCGGCGGCACCCACCCCGCGTACGGAGCATTGGCCAGGACGGCACCGCCGAGAAGGACCGCGGACAACACCGCGGAGGCGGCGAGCTGCACCCACAACGCCTGCCGCCGCCACCAGAGCGTGGCCGGCCGCTCGAACCGGCCCACCACCAGCAGCACGGCCACCCCCAGCAACACCCCGGCCACCACGTCCGAGATGAAATGCACCCCGAGGTAGACCCGGCTCAGGCACACCAGCGCGACCACCACCGCCGCCACCCACCACGCCCAGGGCCTGGCCACCGCCATCGCCATCCTGCCCAGACCGGCGGTGCCGATCTGGGCGTGCCCCGACGGCAGCCCGAAGGCCCCCTCCACGGAGAACGGGTGGATCCTGGCGTCGATCCAGTACGGCCTGGGCTGGTGAGCGGCCAGCTTGCCGATCGCGTTCGTGGCGGCGGCCAGCAGCACCGTGAGACCGAGCCGCAGGCCGAGGGCCGGGCTGACACACCAGTACAGGACGGGCAGGCAGAGCAGGAAGAAGGTGTCCGTACCGAACACCGACACCAGCTCCATCACGGGCCGGACGGCGTCGGGCCAGTTCTGAAGCCAGATGATGGGCCCCAGCTCCGCCAGGTGAAGGTCATCCAGGAAGTCCACGCCGTCGATCGGACCACACGGACCACCTCAAGTGCCACACCATCCGCCCCACCGCCGGCATGCGAGCCCGGCGAGAGGCGTCCAGCCCCTGCGTCAGGAACGCTTGCGCAGCAGGGCCAGGAACATGGCGTCGGTTCCGTGCCGGTGCGGCCAGAACTGCGCGTGCGGCCCGTCGCCGAGATCGTCCACCTCGGGCACGTAGGCGCGGGCGTCGAGCTGCTCCACATCTTCTCTGCGCCGGAGAGCGTCACCGACCACCACCTGAGTCTCGGCCAGGTGCGGCGAGCAGGTGACGTAGGCCACGACACCCCCCGGGCGAACGGCGTCCAGCGCCGTCTCCAGGAGCCGCCGCTGCAACCTGCCCAGCTCGGCGATCCCGGACGGATCGCGCCGCCATCGCGCCTCGGGCCTGCGCCGCAGCGCGCCGAGCCCGGTGCAGGGCGCATCGACCATGATCCGATCGAACGTGCCAGGCCGCCACGCGGGCTCGGTGCCGTCGACCGTGACGACCGACGCGTCCTTGGTGGTCTGCCACACCAGCCGCGCCCGGTGGTATTGGACATCGGCGGCCAGCAACCGCGCCCCACCGGGGAACGCCTCAGGAGCCCCCGCCGCAGCGCTGTCAGGGGAGCCGCCGTGCCGCGCCTCATCGCTCAGTCCGGCCAGATCGCCATAGACGGCGATGGCATCCAGGAGCCCCGCCTTGCCACCGGGCCCCGCGCACATGTCGAGCCAGACCTCGTCACCATCCCCGGAGAGCGGCACGCGCGTCAGGGCCAGGGCGACGAGCTGGCTGGCCTCGTCCTGTACGGCGGCGCGCGTCTCGGCGACGGCCTCGATCTGCCCGGGATCGCCTTCGCGCAGGTAGGCGGCGTACGGCGAGTAGCGGCCCGGCATGGCCCCCGAGTCCTCCAGTTCCTCGACCGAGCTGCGTCCCGGCCGCGCGACCAGGGTCACGAGGGGGCGGGCGTTGTCGGCTTCGAGCAGGTCGGCCATTTCGTCGCCCCCGCCCAGGGCGTCGCGGAAGGCGGAGACGATCCATCGCGGGTGGCCGTAGGCGACGGCGAGGTGGCCGACCGGGTCGTGGGCCGGGTCGGGCGCGACGATGGGCACCCATTCCTCGATCGTCCTGGAGCTGATCTTGCGCAGGACCGCGTTGACGAACTTGGCGGCGCCGGGGCCGATGCGCAGGCGTACGAGATCGACGGTGGTGCCGACGGCCGCGTGCGGCGGGACGCGCATGCGCAGGAGCTGGTGGGCGCCGAGCCGGAGGGCGTCGCGCACATCCGGGTCGGGCGCGCGGTCGCTGCACATCTCGATGACGGCGTCGTAGGTGCCGAGCCCGCGCAGCGTCCCGTATGCCAGCTCGGTCGCCAGCGCGGCGTCACGTCCCTTGATGCCGCGCTCGCGCAGGAGGCGCGGCAGGAGCAGATTGGCGTAGGCGTCGCGCTCGTCCACCGCGCGCACGACGTCGTAGGCCGCGTGCCGCGCGGGATCGCGCGCCGGTCTGCGCGGCCTCTGCGCGCGGTCCCCGCCGCCCCTGCCGCCGGACCCCTGCTGCCCCCTGGTCTTCATCCCCTCAACTTCCACTCACGCCGTGCTCGGTCACGTGAGGGCCTCCTTGCCCTCAGGGCGAACGCCCCTGGCCCACTCCCCGGCTTCCATCAACCGCTTGCCCTGCGGCTGGACCTCACCCAGCTCCACCGCGTCAGTGGCCGTCCCGACCAGCACCGTCGTCTTCGTGGCGGCGATCTCACCAGGCGCCAGCCGCTCCCCCGCCACGACCCGCACCGGCCCCACCTTCACCCGCTGCCCCCGGAACTCACTCCACGCCCCGGGGTGGGGCGTGCAGGCCCGGATGAGACGGTCGACGTGCATGGCGGGCTTGGTCCAGTCGACGCGGGCGTCGGCGACGGAGATCTTGGGGGCGATCGTGATCCCGTCGGAGGGCTGCGGCCGGGCCTCCAGGCCGCCGTCCTCGACGCCGTCGAGGGTGGCGGCCAGCAGCCCGGCGCCGGAGACCGACAGGCGCTCCAGCAACGATCCACTCGTGTCGGAGGTGCGGATCTCGTCGGTCACCACGCCGTAGACCGGCCCGGCGTCCAGCTCCTTGACGATCTGGAACGTCGTCGCCCCGGTGATCTCGTCGCCGTGCAGGATCGCGTGTTGCACGGGGGCGGCGCCGCGCCAGGCGGGCAGGATCGAGAAGTGCAGGTTGATCCAGCCGTGCCGGGGCACGTCGAGCGCCGACTGGGGCAGCAGGGCGCCGAACGCCACCACCGGGCAGCAGTCGGGCTCCAGGGCGCGCAGCCGGTCGAGGAAGGCCGGGTCGCCGGCCTTCTGCGGGCGCAGCACCTCGATGCCCGCCTCCTCGGCGAGCTCGGCCACCGGCGAGGGATGGACCTTGCGGCCCCGCCCGGACTGGGCGTCGGGGCGGGTGACGACCGCCACGACGTCGTGCCGGGGCGAGTCGATCAGGGTGCGCAGCGACGGCAGTGCCGTCTCGGGCGTGCCCGCGAAGACCAGGCGCATGCTCTCAGAGTGCCTTTCCGCCGGTGACGTGGGGCGAGACCTTGATCACGGGAGCGGACAGGCCGCTCCACTCCGCCTCGCGCACGGCCTTCATGGCCAGCTTGCGCTGCTTGGGGTCCATGCGGTCGATGAACAGGATGCCGTCGAGGTGGTCGGTCTCGTGCTGGAAGCACCGGGCCATCAGGTCGGTGCCCTCCAGCGTGACGGGCTCGCCGTACATGTCGAACCCCCTGGCCACGGCGCGGATGGCGCGCGGGGTCGGGAACGACAGGCCGGGGAAGGACAGGCAGCCCTCCTCGCCCTCCTCGTCGCACTCCGGCGAGAGGTCGAGGTCGGGGTTGATCAGGTGACCGAGCTGCTCGTCCACGTAGTAGGTGAACACCCGCAGACCGACGCCGATCTGCGGAGCCGCGAGGCCGGCGCCCGGGGCGTCCATCATCGTGTCGGTGAGGTCTTTGACCAGCTTACGGAGCTCCTTGTCGAAGTCGGCGACCGGGGCCGCCGGGGTGCGCAGCACCGGGTCTCCGAACAGCCGGATCGACTGGATCGCCAAGGGGGTCACTCCGTTTCTCAAGCGCGGACCAGTCAAGTTTAGTGCAGGAACGGAGCCCGTCAGCGGCCTTGCGATCAGGCGGGGCCCGGCCGCGCGTGCTCCAGCGAGCGGGCCTTCATCGCGGCCTTGCGTGCCGCCTTGACCACGGCCTGGTCGTCGTGGGCGGTGGCGAGCATGTCGAGCACCGCGATCGTGTCAGGATGGCCGACCGCGGGCATCTCGCCGACCAGCTTGATCAGGTCTTCGCCCGGCTCCGGCGTGTCGAGGCGGCCCACGGCGGGCCTCGACAGGTGCATCAGGGCCGCCAGGGAGTCGACCGCGATCCAGGTGTGGTCCTCCGAGCTGAGCGTCGGGGCCTCGAGGTCGCGGATGTGCAGCCAGGAGGCCGCGTAGCGGCGCATCAGCGGGTCGTCGAGCGCCTGCCTGACGGGTTTCTCGGCCTCGGGGCCCAGCTCCTCCAGGATGGCGCCGACCGCGCCGCGCTGGCCTGCCGTGCCCGACGCGGCGATCTCGATCAGGTCGTGGGCGGCCGACTCGGGCGGGCGGCGCTCCAGCCACCCGGCCACCGCGCTCTGCGTGGCGCTGCCCTTGACCAGCGCCTCCACCAGCTCGGCCGCCGACAGGTCGGCGAACACCTCCACCTCCGCGGTGGTCGGCGCGTCGTGCCCCTCACGCAGCAGGTCGCGGCGGACGGCCCAGACGCCGAGCGGGCTGAGCGCGGTGCGGCCGGCGGCGGTCTGCTCGACCAGGCCGCAGTACGTCAGCAGCGACAGCGCCTCCAGGAGCTCCGCGGGCAGGGCGGCGGCGATCTTGCGCATCTCGACGGGGCCGGGGGCGCAGGCGACCTCGTGGGACTGGAGGATGCCGCGCGCCAGGTTGGCGGTGGCGACCCCCGACCGCACGGAGTAGATCGTGGCCAGCATCTCGGCCAGATGGCCGTCCACCACGGCGGAGCCGGTCAGCCCTTCGTCGGCGCGGTCGAGGACGTCCATCACCACGCCGTCCCAGAACTCCAGCGTGGCCTCCACGGTGAGCTGCATCGACAGCGGCCCTCTTGAGGCCTTTCCGCCGATGATCTGCACCAGCCCGGTGTTGACGGCGACGATCCAGACGAGACGGACCCGGGCGGCAGGCAGGCCGAGCTCCGCGGCCGCCGCGGCGGCGTCGGCCTCGCTCAGGTGTCCGCGCGCGCTCACCTGGCGGTCGCCCGTCCAGGTGGTGAGCCTGATGGCGTCGGCCACGAGCGGGACGACGGGCACCGCCCTGGCCAGCTCGGCGTCGGACGCCAGCAGGACCGGCGGGAACGTCAGGGCCTCCTGCTCCACGGGAGTCTCCTCAGAAGGCCGTGGAGGCACGGCGGCCTGCTCATCGATCAGCTTGCGCAGTTCGGCGAGGTCGAAGACATTGTTTGCCACCCACGAAACTTACTGCACACCGGTCACAGGAGCGTACTCAACGGATGGCTCTGGACCGGGCTTTGAACGCCGCCTTGCGCGCCGCCTTGGCGAGCGTGCCGTCGGGGATCGAGCGTCCGAGCAGCTCGAGAACCTCGACGACGTCGGGGTGATCGACCCGCCACATTTCCTCGATGAGGTGGGCGGGCGGGCCGGAGGCGGCCATGTTCTCGGCGAAGATCTCGGGGTCCTCGTCGGCGGCGGGCATGGCCAGGGCCAGCATGTCGACGCTGACCCAGAGCATCTCCTCCTGGGTGAGCGGCGGCGCGGGCAGGCCCCTGGCGGCCAGCCAGTGGATGACGTGCGGCCGCAGCTCCTGGTCGTCGAGGTAGTCGCGTATTTCGCCCTCGGCCTCGCGGCCGAGCCGGTCGACGATGGTGATGGCGATGCCGCGGGCCACGGCGGGCGCGCCGGAGGCGGCGGACAGCAGCTCCGCGGCGGCCTCGCCGGGCACCCGGCCGTCCAGCCAGCGGGTGATGTCGTCCTCGGCGAGCTCGGTGGGCATGCCTTCGAGCAGGCCCTCGATGAGCCCGCGCGCGTCGCCCTCGGCCAGGTCGGGCGCCTCGGGAGCCTCGACGCCGAGTGACAGGTAGTGCTCGCGCAGCGCCCAGACAGCCGGCGGCGTGAGCTCCGCGTCGTCGCCCGTGAGGCGGAGCAGGCCGGACCACTCCAGCCGGCCGAGCACGGCGGGCAGGTCGATCTCTCCGTCGCCGGCGATCTCGTCGAGGTAGTCGCCGATGACGGTGACGGGCACCCGCACCTGGAGCCGGTAGAGCATGTCGAACAGGTCGTAGAGCCCCTCGTCGAGCTCGGCCGAGCCGGTGATCGCGCCGCCGGTGTCCTGGTCGAGCACGCGGGCGACGCGCGCCGCCCAGGCGCTCAGCGGGTCGTCGCCGCCGGGCAGGGGCTCCACGGCCAGCATCGGCACGGTCGCCAGCGCGGCGATCAGGTCCTCGGGCGCGGCCAGGCGCACGGCGGGCAGCGGCGCGCAGCCGGGGCAGTCGCAGGGCGCCTCGCCCAGGTCGGGCAGCTCGCCTGAGGGGATGGCGATCGACTGCTCGAGCGATTCGGGTCCGATGGAGCTGAACAGGCTCTTGGCCATGCCGAAGTTCGCCGTGTCGGCGAGGGCCTCCGGCATGCGGGGCGCGATGTCGTCGAGCCGCTCGCGCATGCTCTGCACCTTGGCCCAGCTCACCCGACGGTCCTCACTGAGGTAGTCGACGAACGTGCGGGCGGCGGCGATGGTCTCCTGAGCACTCTCCGGCGGGGCGATGACCTTGCGCGGATAGATGGACAGGAGCAGCTCCTCGAAGGTCTCGGGCGTGAAATCCCCCAGCTCGTTGACGTTGAGGTAGTCGCTGGCGTAGTCGCAGAGCAGGCGGACCTCGTCCGCGTCCACTTCGACTTCCCGCGCGCGCCCCCAAGCGCGCAGGTCGTCGATGGCCTGGTTCACCCATTCGATCGACACAGGGGCACGCTAACGGCTGGCCAACGGATGAGCGAATCGGGGAAACGGTCTAAATCAGGTCGAGAGGGTCGACACTCACCCTCACGACATCTGGTGTCTTACGCGCCGCGCGTACCCCGCTGGCCCCCTTGAGCGCGGCGGCCAGCGCGGCGCCGCCGGCCCGGTGGACCCGGATCATGGCGCGTTCCTGGCCGGACTCGTCCACCGGCACGGGGCCGAGGATCTGGGCGTCCGGCGGGAGGCGTACCTCGTCGAGCATCTGCCTGACCGCGCTCGCCACGCCGGTGAGCGTCGCCATCCGCACCGCCGGCGGGAACCCCAGCTCGGCGCGGTCGCCGAGCTCGCGCTCGGCGTGGGTGATCGGATCCCACCTGAGCAGAGCCTGTACGGCGGGCAGCGCGGCGTCACCGAGCACCACCAGTTCGGCGGCGGGGCGCAGGAGGGCGGCGGCGTTCATCCACCGGCGCACCGTCTCCTCGGCCGCCCGCAGGTCGGCCCGCCCGAGCAGCGCCCACCCGTCCAGCAGCACGGCGGCCGCGTAGCCCCCCTCCGCCACGGGCTCGGCTCCGGGGGTGGCCACGACCAGCGCGCGGGCGGCGGGCACGGTCGCCAGGACGCCGTCACGGCCGGAGGTGCGCACCAGTACGGAGGGGAAGGCCCTGCCGAGTTCCTCGGCGGTACGCCTGGCGCCGGTGACCACCGCGCGCAGCCGGGGACTGCCGCAGGACGGGCAGCGCCAGTCCGCGTCCACCCGGCCGCACCAGCGGCAGTAGGGGGCCGCGTGGCCGCCCCTGAGCGCGAGCGGGCCGTGGCACAAGGGGGCCTCCGCGAGCTGGGCGGCGTTCCGGGTGGGCGGCAGGACGCAGCGGGCGGGGGTGCGGCAGTGGTGGCAGGCCAGGGCGGGCAGATAGCCGCGCCTGGGCACCTGTACGAGCACGGGGCCGCTGTCCAGGCCGTGGCGCAGGGCCCGCCAGGCGATGCTGGGCAGACGGGCCTGGCGGGCGGCCTGGTCCCTGGCCAGTTCCGCGTCCTCGCCTGAGGGGTGTACGCGGGGAGCCAGGCTCCTGATCGTCGTGCGGGCGGCCACGATCGGCCTGGCCCAGCGGGTGGCGACGAGCTGGGTGGCCTCCGCCGTGCGCGCGTAGCCGCCGATCAGCATCGCGGCCCCGGTCCTGTGGGCGCGCAGCCCGAGCACCTCCCTGGCATGCGGGTACGGCGCCAGCCGCTCGGCGTGCAGGTCGTCCCCGTCGTCCCAGATGGCCACCAGGCCGAGATCGGCGACGGGGGCGAACATGGTGGCCCGGGTGCCGACGACGGCCCTCACCTGACCTCTCAGCAGCTTCAGCCACCGCCTGTACCGTTCCGCCGGGCCCAGGTCGGCGGTGAGCGCCACGTGCCTGCCGGGGCCGAGCAGCCGCCCGAACTCGGCGTCGGCCAGCGCCACGTCCTTGCCGTCGGGGACCACGACGACCGCTCCCCTGCCGCCGTCCAGCGTGGCGCGCACGGCCTCGGCCACGGGGCCCGCCCATCCCTTCGCGCCGGGCAGCGCCGACCACACGGCCCTCGGTGCGCGGCCGTCGCGCAGGGCGTCGAGGAAGGAGGGGCCGGTCGGGTACGCATCCCAGGCGCTCGCCGGTTCTTCTTCACGGGAAGGCTCTTGGGAAGGCTTTTGGGGAGTCTCCTTGGGGGGTTCTTTGGGGGGCTCTTTGGGGGGCTCTGCCTCGGCCTTGGCGTGGCGGGGCGGGATGGCCAGGCGCAGCACGTCGGTCAGGGTGCCGGCGTACCGGTCGGCGACCGCCCTGGCCAGGCCGGAGATCTCGGGGGTGAGCACGCGCTCGGGGGACACCACGCGTTCGAGGGGGGTGAGCCTGCCCTCGTGCTCGCTCTCGGCCGCCCGCTCCAGCAGGAACCCGTCGACGAGCTTGCCCGCGAAGCGGACCCGCACGCGGACTCCCGGCTCGGCCGTCTCATGCAGGGGCGCGGGCACCAGGTAGTCGAAGAGGCGGTCGAGGTGCGGCAGCGGGCTGTCCACCGCGACCCGGGCCACGGGGTTCTCGGGGGCGGGGACGGGGGCGCCCTTGGTGTCCTTCGAGGTGTCCTTCGTCGGCGCCGGGGGCCGCACGGCTTCGAGCGGCAGGAGGGCGTCGTCGGAGGGCTGGGTCACGCATAACGTCTACCAGACCCCCGCCCTCGGCATCGCGCGCGACCTGACGGCCGGGGGCGCGCCGAACGGCGGCACCGGCGCTCACCGCGCCCACCGGGGCGGCAAGCGTCAGAGACCGCCTGGCGTCCACCGGAGTGGCCGTGCCAGAGACCGCCTGGTGTCCACCAGAGTGGCCGTGCCAGAGACCATCTGGCGTCCATCGGGGCGACAGCGTCGGAGACCGCCTCCTGGCGGCCTCGGGAACAGACATCGGCGGCTGCGCGTGCTCGCCTCGCATGCGGCCGTCCTGACCGGCCGGCGCCGCCTCATCCAGAGCGGCGGCACCGGTCGGCACGCGGGGCTCACAGACCGGCGGCGGTCCTCAGGGACTCGGCGCGGTCGGTGGACTCCCAGGAGAAGCCCTCGCGGCCGAAGTGCCCGTAGGCGGCGGTCTCGGAGTAGATCGGGCGCAGCAGGTCGAGGTCGCGGATGATCGCGGCCGGACGCAGGTCGAACACCTGCAGCACGGCCTGCTGAATCTTCTCCACCGGCAGCTTCTCGGTGCCGAAGCATTCGACGAACAGGCCCACCGGCTGGGCCTTGCCGATCGCGTAGGCCACCTGGACCTCGCAACGGTCGGCGAGCCCGGCCGCGACGACGTTCTTGGCGACCCAGCGCATGGCGTAGGCGGCCGAGCGGTCGACCTTGGACGGGTCCTTGCCGGAGAAGGCGCCGCCACCGTGGCGGGCCATGCCGCCGTAGGTGTCGATGATGATCTTGCGCCCGGTGAGGCCGGCGTCGCCCATCGGGCCGCCGATCTCGAAGCGGCCGGTCGGGTTGACCAGCAGGCGGTAGCCCTCGATGTCGATGTCGAGGCCCGCGAGCACGGGGTCGACCACGTGCTCCTTGATGTCGGGCGTCAGCATCTCCTTGAGGTCGATCTCGGCCGCGTGCTGCGTGGAGACGACCACGGTGTCGAGGCGGACGGGCGTGTCGCCGTCGTACTCGATCGTGACCTGGGTCTTGCCGTCGGGACGCAGGTAGGGGACCGTGCCGGTCTTGCGCACCTCGGACAGGCGCTGGGCCAGCCGGTGGGCCAGCGTGATCGGCAGCGGCATCAGCTCGGGGGTCTCACGGCAGGCGTAGCCGAACATGATGCCCTGGTCGCCGGCGCCCTGGCGGTCGAGCTCGTCGTCGTCGCCGCTCACCCGGTGCTCATAGGCGTCGTCCACGCCCTGGGCGATGTCGGGCGACTGGGCGCCGATGGACACCGACACGCCGCACGAGGCACCGTCGAAGCCCTTGTGGGAGGCGTCGTAGCCGATCTCAAGGATCTTCTCGCGGATGACGCCGGGAATGTCGACGTAGGTCTCGGTCGTGACCTCGCCTGCGACGTGGACCTGGCCGGTAGTGATGAGCGTCTCGACGGCGACCCGGCTCTTGGGGTCGTCCTTGAGCATGGTGTCGAGAATCGCGTCACTGATCTGGTCGGCGATCTTGTCCGGGTGGCCCTCGGTGACCGACTCGGAGGTGAACAGGCGACGTGACAACTCAGTGGCTCCTCATGCAGCGGCTGCTGACGGATGTAAGGCCCGGGACGGATGGGCGTGCCTGGGCCTCGACGAAGTCTAGCCCTACCCGGCGGCAGGTCGCGAAACTGTCCACCATCTGGCTCCCATCACAGCTCGGGCAGGGGGTCGGGGGGCAACGTCTCCGGCGCGAAGATCTCCGCGTCGGCGGCCGACACCACCGCGGCGTACTCCTCATCGAACTCGAACACCATCGAACCCAGCTCCAGTACGTGGCCCGGCAGGATCGGCCCGAGTCTGGTGTCCCGCGGGAACTCCGCGAACACCGACACCGGCCTGTCCGTCCTGAGCGTCCTGGTGGCCAGGATGGATATGGCCGCATCGGTGACCACGATCAGGAAGTTCCCTGTCGCCGCCACCCCCGCGGAGAAAGCGGGGAAGACGTAATGAATCTCCCCTTGGTCGCCGAGCAATGTTCTACAACGATCCCTGACAGCAGAACCCACCGGCATTCCATCCCCCTTTGCACCAAGTATCCGCAGGCGCACGGGGGTGTTGCAACAGGTGATCGAGTAATCGGTTCTGCACGCTTTGTACGCTAGATGGGCTTCATGTCCCTTATGCAGCCATTTCAGATGACTTAAGGGACAGAAGGTGCTGCCGGGGTTTCTTGGAAGATGCGCAATGCCGCCATGAGGGCCCCAGAGGGAACGGTTCGCCCGGCAAGGGACGGCAAGGTCCGGCCCGAAGGCTCTAGGAGAGGCGGGTGGCCACCAGATCCCACACGGCGTCGGCCACGTCCTCCTTGGGCCCGAACGGCACCTCGACCGGATCGCCCCCCGCCACCAGCACGGTGGCCGCGTTGTCGGGCGTCCCGAAGGCCAGCCCCTCGCCCACCTGGTTGACGACCAGCAGATCGCAGCCCTTGCGCGCCAGCTTGGCTTGCCCGTTGGCGAGCACGTCATGCGTCTCGGCCGCGAACCCGACGATCACCTGAGGCCGCGTCCCGGCCGGACTCCCGTCCGCGCGCACCGTGTCCCCGTCCGCGCGCATCGCAGCCCCGGGCGTGGCCCCTGCCGCATGAGCCACGTGAGCCGCACTCCCGGGCGTGTTCCCCTCCGCGGGTGTCACGTGAGCCGTACCCCCGCGCGTGTCCCCTGCCGCGGGCGTCACGTGAGCCGCGCTCCCGGGCATGTCCCCTGCCGCAGGCGCCACGTGAGCCGTACCCCCGCGCGTGTCCCCTGTCGCGGGCGTCACACCCCCGGACGAACGTCCGCCCGCGAGTGCCGCGCGCGCCTGGCGGCGGCGCTCGCCCAGTTCGGCGAGGATGTCGGGGTTCTTGACCAGCAGGATGGCGTCAGGTTCGCCGTCCGTCTTCTTGATCTTGGCGTCGTGCCGCGTCGCGGGCCTGAAGTCGGCCACAGCGGCGGCCATGACGACCACGTCGGCGCCGGCCGAGGCGGCCAGCACGGCCTCGCGCAGTTCGGCCGTGGACTCCACCCGCACCACCGTGGACCCGGCGGGATCGGGAAGCGTGACGTTCGCCGCCACCAGGGTCACCTCGGCGCCCCGTGCGGCGGCCGTGCGGGCCAGGGCGTAGCCCTGCAGCCCCGAGGAGCGGTTGCCGATGTAGCGGACGGGGTCGATGGCCTCGCGGGTGCCGCCGGCGGAGACGACGACTTTACGCCCGGCCAGGTCGCGGGGCCGGCCGCGCAGCACGCGCAGGCAGACCTGGAAGATCTCGGCGGGATCGGGCAGCCGCCCGGGGCCTGTGTCGGCGCCGGTGAGACGGCCCACCGCCGGGTCGATCACGACGGCGCCCCGCTCGCGCAGCGTCGCGACGTTGGCGCGGGTGGCCGCGTGCTGCCACATCTCGGTGTGCATCGCGGGCGCGAAGACGACCGGGCACGTGGCCGTCAGCAGCGTGTTGGTGAGCAGGTCGCCCGCCAGCCCGTGCGCCGCCCTGGCGAGCACGTCGGCGGTCGCGGGCGCCACCACGACGAGGTCGGCCCGCTTGCCGATCCGTACGTGGGGCACCTCGTGAACGTCGTCCCACACCTCGGCCGACACGGGATTGCCCGACAGGGCGGCCCAGGTGGGCGCGCCCACGAACTTCAGTGCCTCGCGGGTCGGGACGACCCGCACCTCGTGGCCGGACTCGGTGAACAGGCGCAGCAACTCGCACACCTTGTACGCGGCGATGCCGCCACTGACACCCAGGACGACCTTCATCGAAGGGGTCAGACCGCGCCTTCGATGGGCTCGGCGTTGAGCAGGCCCTCGGCGACCTCGCGCAGCGCGATGGACAGCGGCTTCTCCTGAGCGTGCGTCTCGACCAGCGGCCCGACGTATTCGAGCAGGCCCTCGCCGAGCTGGGAGTAGTAGGCGTTGATCTGGCGGGCGCGCTTCGCACCCATGATCACCAGTGAGTATTTGCTGTCGACAATGTCGAGCAGCGCGTCGATCGGCGGGTTGGTGATGCCCTCCGCGGCCGGGGTGGTGCCTGCCACGATCGTCAGACCTCTCGGTTGGTGGTTGTCGTGACCCCCTGAGGGTCAGTCATCAAGGCTATCAGCCGGTGGCACACGCCTTGGACGCTCGTGTTCACCAAAGTCAGGTCGAATTCCGATTCCGCGGCCATCTCGACGTGCCCGGCCTCCAGACGGCGTGCGATGACGTCCTCCGGCTCGGTGCCGCGCCCGCGCAGCCGCTTCTCCAGCTCCTCCCAGGTGGGCGGGGCCAGGAACACCAGCAGCGCCTCCGGCATGCTCCGGCGCACCTGCCTGGCTCCCTCGAGGTCGATCTCGAGCAGAGTCGGTACGCCCTCGGCGAGTTTCTTCAGCACCGGCTCGCGTGGCGTGCCGTAGCGGTTGCCCGCGAACTCCGCCCATTCGAGCAGCTCACCCGCCTCCACGAGACGGTCGAACTCCTCGCCGTCGACGAAGAAGTAGTGCACCCCGTTGACCTCGCCGGGCCGGGGTCTCCTGGTAGTCACCGAGACCGACAGCCACACCTCTGGGTGTGCCCGCCGGAGCTCGGCGACGACCGTGGACTTACCGACGCCCGACGGCCCGGAAAGGACCGTCAGCCGTCTTTCACTCAGGGGCGGGAAGCCGACCTCGGCTCCCGATCCGACCGCCTCATAGGCACTGACATCGCCGGACCAGGACCTGTCGGTCACTTCCTACCCCCCATTGAACCTGCGCTTTCGTGTGGAACAGAGATTAGCTCTCGTTGCCACCGAACTCGCGCTCGAGGGAGGCCCTCTGGTTCGCACCGAGACCCCGCACACGGCGGGACTCGGCAATGGCAAGCCGCTCCATGAGCTGCTTGGCGCGGACCTTGCCCACGCCAGGGAGCGATTCCAACAAAGCCGACACCTTCATCTTGCCGATGACGTCGTCGGTCTGCCCACCTTTAAGCACCTCAGCCAGAGAAACCGCGCCATGCTTGAGCCGGTTCTTGACCTCGGCACGCTCTTTACGGGCCTTGGCAGCCTTCTCCAGGGCTGCGGCGCGCTGCTCAGGGGTCAGGGGAGGAAGAGCCACGCCGGGTCACCTCGAATTTCTGTCGATGTACTCGGACGGGAAGGGAAACTAGCTGGTCATCGCCCCCTAAGCAACGTCAAGAGCGGTTTCTCTCGCCACAAAATCCACTTCATCACTCTCCGTATTCGTAAAATCACATTGTGCTGATCAAATCGCCCTCACATCCGTCTTCGCGCGTCGGCTCGCGCCGGTGTCGCGAAACGCAACGATGATCACAATCCCGTCATCGCCCTATGTCCGAAACCCCGCCCGCACCAGGGCCGAAACCCGACGGCGCGATGGTGTCACGGCGTCCGCACAGATGCCTTATGATCTTGTTAGCGGGGGCTGCCAGGCACATTTGTCAGCTCCGCCGTCCGAGGCGCTTTTGTCCTCGGTCGAGCGTTTGGCACACCCGCCCTCTCAAAGCGAGAGTGACGGGGTTGATCGCGCACCATCACAGCGGCATTTCCACGCGGCGGTACGGCGCCGGCGCACGAACACAGGCGAATCAATCGGCGCGTCACAATGACCACCACAAAGAACGACGCAGGCACGACCAATCGGGGTCGGCACGACGCCCACACAACCGAACGGCGTAGTCACGGCAGCCAGCGCCGGTATGCACCAAGCGGCCGGGAAGCAGCGCGATCCCGCACGGCGCAGAACGCGGGGCAGCGCAACGGCGCAGATCCCACGGACGGAGGACCGGCGCACACACCAACAGCGCCGCCCCCTGGTGCGCTGAGCCGCGTGCACGGCACGTCGGCGGCACGTCGGTGGCGCGTGCGAGGCACGTCGGCGGCGCGTGGGTGCACGTCGGAGGTCCGTCGATGGCGCGTCGGCGGATCGGCTGTGTGCGTGCACACCCGGCCATCCCAAGCGCCGCAACGGCGAGAGGCGGTACGGCGGAGCCCGGCGCCCGCGAACGGCGCCCAGCCAGACGTCAGGCGGCGCGCTGCAACGGCCGACCGTCAGGTAGCGGGGCGACCAAGCGTCAGGTAGCTCGATGGAGCAGCCGGCGTCAGGTAGGGCGGGCCGATCCGCCATCACGTGGCGCGGTGGGGGTGGCCGGGCATCAGGTAGCGGGGCGGGCCGACATCGCGGGGCGCGGCGGAGCGGCTGGGCATCAGGTAGCGGGCGGGGCGGGCCGACGTCGCGGGGCGCGGCGGGTCAGCCCGGTAGCAGGTGGGCGGTGGTCAGGTGGCGCGGCGGAGGGAGGCGGCGATGGCGGCGGCGGCCGCGCCCGGGTCCGGGGAGCCCGTGATGGGGCGGCCGATGACCAGCAGGTCCGCCCCGTCGGCCAGCGCCTGCTCCGGCGTCGCCACCCGCATCTGGTCCTGCGTGGCGGCCCCTGTGGGCCGTACTCCGGGGGTGATGAGGGTGATGCCCTCCCCCACCTCCGCCCGTACCGCTGAGACCTCGTTGGGCGAGCACACGAGGGCGGTGGCGCCCGCCTCGACCGACAGCGCTGCCAACCGGCGGACGGCGTCGTCGGCGGGCCCCTTGACCCCGATGCGGTCCAGGTCGGTCTCCGTCAGGGAGGTCAGGATGGTCACGGCGGCGATCTGGGTGTGCGGCGCGGCCTCCACGGCGGCCCTGATCATGGCAGGGCCCCCAGCGGCGTGCACCGTGAGGATCGCGGGCCGCAGGCGCGCCACCGCCCGCGCGGCCCCGGCGACGGTGTTGGGGATGTCGTGCAGCTTGAGGTCGAGGAACACGCGTACGCCGCTGGCCCCGCGTACGGAGGCGATCACGTCGGGGCCGTAGCGCAGGTAGAGCTCCAGTCCCACCTTGACCGTGCTGACATGGGGCGTGACCAGGGCGGCCCACCGGGCGGCGGTCTCCAGGTCGGGGGCGTCGAGAGCGACGGCGATGGGTGCGGGAGTCAAGACGTGCGCTCCTGAGGTGCGAGGGTCAAAACGTGCTTTCCTGGGCTCCGGGAGCCGAAGCCTGGAGCCCAGGAATCCATGCCCGAGGTCCGAGAGCCGATGCCTGGGGCCCAGAAGTCAGAGCCCGCGGTCCAGGAATGAGTGCCTGAGGTCCAGAGATCAATGCCTGGGGCCCAGGAGCCACGACCTGTGGTCCAGGGGCCAGGGCCTGCGGTGCAGGGGCCAGGGCCTGCGATCCAGGGGCCAGGGCATGGGGTCCAGGAGCCAGGGCATGGGGTCCAGGAGCCAGGGCATGGGGTCCAGGAGCCAGGGCATGGGGTCCAGGAGTCAGGGCATGGGGTCCAGGCGCCAGGGCATGGGGTCCAGGAGCCACGGGTTCGGGTGCGGCGGCCGAGGAGTGAGGGGCGAGAGTCACGGCGCGACCTCCTCGGTGTCGACCAGCAGGTGCCGGGGCGCGCTCCCCGGCGGGCGGTGCGCCAGCCCGACCGCGTCGGCCAGCCGCTGGAACCCGCGGGCGCTCAGAAGGTCCTCAAGCTCACGCTCGATGCGCAGGCACGCGTACGGGTCGTGGAAGAGCGCCGTGCCCACTCCGACCGCGCAGGCGCCCGCCAGGACCAGCTGGAAGGCGTCCTTGCCGCTCATCACCCCGCCGATGCCGATCAGCGGCACCCCGGGGAGGGCGGCGTGGACCTGCCAGACGCACCGTACGGCCAGCGGCAGGATGGCGGGCCCCGACAGACCGCCGGTGACGGCGGCGAGCGAGGGACGCAGCGCCTCGGTGTCGATGGCCATGCCCAGCGGATTGTTGATCATGGACAGCGCGTCGGCCCCGGCGTCCACGCAGGCCCGGGCGACGGAGACGATGTCGGCCACGTCGGGCGCGAGCTTGGCGACGACCGGCACGTCGTAGCGCATGATGGAGCGTACGGAGGCGATGACCTCGGCCGCGGCGCTGCCCTCGCGGGCGAAGACGCGCCCGCGGTCCTCCATGTTCGGGCAGGAGAGGTTGACCTCCAGCGCGGTCACCCCGGGCGCGTCGGCGAGCCTGCGGGCCAGCTCCGAATACTCGGCGACGGTGCCCCCGCCGATCGAGACGATGGTCTTGATGCCCCGCTGGGCCAGCCAGGGCAGTTCGCGTTCCAGGAACGCGTCGATGCCGGGCCCCTGGAGGCCGACGGCGTTGAGCATGCCGGAGGGCGTCTCGGCCATGCGCGGCGTGGGCCGGCCCGCGCGCGCCGCCATGGTGATCGAGCGGGTGGTCAGGGCGCCGAGCCGGTGCAGGTCGAAGAACTGGGCCAGCTCGCGGCCCGAGGCGGCGCAGCCGGCGGCGGTGGTGATGGGGTTGGTCAGCTCCACGTGGGCCAGGAATGTACGCATATCAACTGACATGTCGCGCACCGCCTCCGGGGGCGCCGAGCGCGTCGAACGGGATCGTTCCCACGTCCTCGAACCGCACCCGCTCCCCCCGGAACACCGGGCCCTCAGCGCACGCCCTGACCATCCTGGTCGCCCCGTCATCCCCGATGACGGGCAGCACGCACGTCATGCACACCCCGATCCCGCAGGCCATCGACTCCTCGACGGCCACCTGCACCGGGATGTCGAACTCCATCGCCACCGCCGTCACCGCCCGCAGCGTCTCCATGGGCGCGCAGGCGTAGACGGCGTCGGCCCGCGTGTCGGCGATCACCGAGGGCAGCGCGTCGGTGACCTTGCCGCGCAGCCCGAGCGAGCCGTCCTCGGTGGTCAGCGTGGTCGTCTCGGAGATCCTGCGGGCCCGCATCGCCCCGAACACCCGCTCCGCCCCGGCCCCGCCGAGCACGAAGTCGACCCGGCAGCCGCGCGCCAGCAGCGCGTCGGCCAGCGGGAACAGCACGGCGGAGCCGTATTCGGCGCCGACCAGCACGCAGTTCACCGGGTCGCGCGGCAGCGGGAACGGGCGCCCGAGCGGCCCGACCAGGTCGAGCGTGTCACGGGCGCGCCGCTCGGCCAGCCATGCCGTGCCGGGACCGCGCATGGTGAAGACCAGCTCCACCGTGCCGCCGTAGTCGGCCTTCACGTCGTGGATGGACAGCGCGCGGCGCGTCACCATCGACGTGTGCGCCCCGCCGACCGCCACGGAGACGAAGTGACCGGGACGGTAACGCTCGGCGATGCCGGGCGCCACCACCGTCAGCGCATGGTAGGCGTCGACCCGGCGCGTCGTCAGCACCGTGCCCGTCACCTGCACCGGTGTACCGGCCAGTCGTCTTCACCTCCCGTGCGGGGTCAACCCCGGAGTGCCTGTGCGTGCTCCTGCAGGGACCGTACGCCGATGTCACCGCGTACGGTCGCCTGGATGCCCGCCGCCGCCGCGGCGAGCCCGGCGACCGTGGTGATGCACGGGATGCCGCGCAGCACGGCGGCCGTGCGGATCTCGTAGCCGTCGAGCCGCGGCCCCGACTGCCCGGGGCTGCCGAAAGGCGTGTTGACGATCAGATCGACCTCGCCGTCGAGAATGCACTGCACGCTCGTAGGCTCACCTCCGGGCCCGATCCCCTCGCTGTGCTTTCGCACGATCTTGGCATGGACGCCGTTGCGGCGCAGCACCTCCGCGGTCCCCTCGGTGGCCAGGATCTCGAATCCGAGATCCGCCAGCGCCTTCACAGGAAAGATCATCGCACGCTTGTCCCTGTTGGCCACGGATACGAACGCGCGTCCCTTCGTCGGCAGTTCGCCATAGGCGCCCGCCTGGGACTTGGCGTACGCCACGCCGAAGTGCGCGTCGATGCCCATGACCTCGCCCGTGGAGCGCATCTCCGGCCCCAGGACGATGTCCACGCCGCGGAACCGGTTGAACGGCAGCACCGCCTCCTTGACCGCGATGGACGCGTCGAGGGGCAGCGTGCCGCCGTCGCCGGAGGCGGGCAGCATGCCCTCCTCGCGCAGCGAGGCGATCGACGCGCCGAGCATCACCCTGGCCGCCGCCTTGGCCAGCGGCACCGCCGTGGCCTTGGACACGAACGGCACGGTACGGCTGGCGCGCGGGTTGGCCTCCAGGACGTACAGGACGCCGGCGGACATGGCGTACTGGACGTTCAGCAGGCCGCGCACGCCCACCCCGGCGGCGATGGCCTCGGTGGCGGCGCGGATGGCCTTGATGTCGGCGCTGCCGAGCGTGATGGGCGGCAGGGCGCAGGCCGAGTCGCCGGAGTGGATCCCGGCCTCCTCGATGTGCTCCATGACGCCGCCCAGGTAAAGTTCGTGGCCGTCGTAGAGGGCGTCCACGTCGATCTCGACGGCCTCGTCGAGGAACTTGTCCACCAGCACCGGGTGGCCGCCCTCCTGGGCCGCCATGTACGTGGTGAGCGTCTCCTCGTCGTACACGATGGCCATGCCGGCGCCGCCGAGCACGTACGAGGGGCGGACGAGCACGGGGTAGCCGATCTCCTCCGCGATCTCCTGGGCCTCGGCCACGGTCACGGCCGTGCCGTGCTTGGGCGCGGGCAGGCCGGCCTCGGCCAGCACCCGCCCGAACGCGCCGCGCTCCTCGGCCAGGTGGATGGACTCGGGCGAGGTGCCGACCACGGGCACGCCCGCGTCCTTGAGCGCCTGCGCGAGGCCGAGCGGCGTCTGCCCGCCGAGCTGCACGATCACGCCCGCCACCGGGCCTGTCTGCTGCTCGGCGTGGACGACCTCCAGGACGTCCTCCAGGGTGAGCGGCTCGAAGTAGAGCCGGTCGGAGGTGTCGTAGTCGGTCGAGACGGTCTCGGGGTTGCAGTTGACCATGACGGTCTCGAACCCGGCCCTGGCCAGCTCGAATGAGGCGTGCACGCAGGCGTAGTCGAACTCGATGCCCTGCCCGATGCGGTTGGGCCCGGAGCCGAGGATGATGACCTTGGGCCGGTCGCCGTCCGGGACCTCGTTCTCCTCGTCGTAGGTGGAGTAGAGGTAGGGCGTCTTGGCGGCGAACTCGGCCGCGCACGTGTCGACGGTGTTGTAGACCGGCCGCAGCCCGAGCGCGTGCCGCAGGTCGCGCACCCTGGCCTCGTCGATGCCGCGGATCTCGCCGATCTGCACGTCGCTGAACCCGAGGTGCTTGGCGTGTTCGAGCACCTCGGCGGTCAGCTCGGGCGCGCCGGAGACCGCCTCGGCCTCCTCGTGGAGCAGGAGGAGCTGGTCGATGAACCAGGGGTCCACGCTCGTCGCGTCGAACAGCTCCCCGGGCGTGGCGCCCGCCCTGATGGCCTGCTGCATCGTGCGCAGCCGGCCGTCGTGCGGCGTGCGGCAGGCCTCCAGGAGCTCCTCCTTGGGCTGTACGTCGCCCGCCCAGGAGAAGGAGGAGTCCTTCTTCTCCATCGAGCGCAGCGCCTTCTGCAACGCCTCGGGGAAGGAGCGGCCGATGGCCATGGCCTCGCCCACGGACTTCATGTGCGTGGTCAGCGTCGGGTCGGCGCCCCTGAACTTCTCGAAGGCGAACCGCGGCACCTTGACCACGATGTAGTCGAGCGTCGGCTCGAAGGAGGCCGGCGTCTCCTTGGTGATGTCGTTGGGGATCTCGTCGAGCGTGTAGCCGATGGCCAGCTTGGCGGCGATCTTCGCGATCGGGAAGCCGGTGGCCTTGGACGCCAGCGCCGACGACCTGGACACGCGCGGGTTCATCTCGATGACGATCATGCGTCCGGTGGCCGGGTCGACCGCGAACTGGATGTTGCAGCCGCCGGTGTCGACACCGACCTCGCGGATGACGGCGATGGCGACGTCGCGCATGTTCTGGTATTCGCGGTCGGTCAGGGTCAGCGCGGGCGCGACGGTGACGCTGTCGCCGGTGTGGACGCCCATCGGGTCGATGTTCTCGATGGAGCAGACGATGACGACGTTGTCGGCCATGTCGCGCATGACCTCCAGCTCGTACTCCTTCCAGCCGAGGATCGACTCCTCCAGGAGCACCTCGGTGGTCGGCGAGGCGTCGAGCCCCGCGCCGGCGATGCGCCGCAGGTCCTCCTCGTGGTAGGCGAACCCGGAGCCCGCCCCGCCCATGGTGAACGAGGGGCGCACCACCACGGGGTAGCCCAGCTCACCGGCGGCGGCCAGGCAGTCCTCCATGGTGTGGCAGATGGCCGACTTGGCCGACTCGGCGTTGAAGCCCTGCTCGCGGGCGACCTTGGCGACGATCTCCTTGAACCGCTCGCGGTTCTCCCCCGCCTGGATCGCGTCGAAGTCGGCGCCGATCAGCTCGACCTCGTACTTCTCCAGCACGCCCGACTCGTGCAGCGCGACCGCGGTGTTGAGCGCGGTCTGGCCGCCCAGCGTGGGCAGCAGCGCGTCGGGGCGCTCCTTGGCGATGATCTTCTCGACGAACTCGGGGGTGATCGGCTCCACGTACGTGGCGTCGGCGAACTCGGGGTCCGTCATGATCGTCGCCGGGTTGCTGTTGACGAGGATCACGCGGAACCCCTCGGCCCGCAGCACGCGGCACGCCTGGGTGCCGGAGTAGTCGAACTCGCACGCCTGGCCGATCACGATCGGCCCAGAGCCGATCACCAGGACCGACCTGATGTCCTCACGCTTGGGCACGGCTCATGACCTCGCAAAACTCGTCGAAAAGGTAGGCGGCGTCGTGGGGACCGGCGGCGGCCTCGGGGTGGTACTGGACGCTGAAGGCCGGCCCGTCCAGCAGGCGCAGCCCCTCCACGCAGCGGTCGTTGAGGTTGACGTGGCTGACCTCGGCCTGCCCGTACGGGGTCTCGAACGGCCCGTCGAGCGGCGCCTCCACCGCGAACCCGTGGTTGTGCGCCGAGATCTCCACCTTCCCGGTGCGCACGTCCTGGACCGGCTGGTTGACGCCGCGGTGGCCGTAGCGCAACTTGTACGTGGACAGCCCGAGGGCCCGCCCGAAGAGCTGGTTGCCGAAGCAGATCCCGAAGAAGGGCACCCTGGCCTCCAGCACTCCCTGCAGCGCCGAGACGTCGGCCGTGGCCGGGTCGCCGGGCCCGTTGGAGAAGAACACCCCGTCGGGCCGGACCGCCATGATCTGCTCGTAGGTGGCCTGCGCCGGCAGCACGTGCACCTCGCAGCCCCGCTCGGCCATCCGGTGCGGCGTCATGCCCTTGATGCCCAGGTCCACGGCGGCCACCGTGAAGCGCTTGGCCCCGATCGCGGGCACGACGTAGGTCTCGCCCGTGGCGACCTCGCGCGCCAGGTCGGCGCCCTCCATGCGGGGCGAGTGGCGTACGCGCTCGACGAGCTCCTCGACCGGGACGCCCGGCTCGGTGAAGATCCCGGCGCGCATGGCGCCGCGCTCGCGCAGGTGGCGGGTGAGGGCGCGGGTGCCGGGGATGGCGATGCCGACGACGCCCTGCTCCTTGAGGTAGTCGTCGAGCGATCGGTTGGCCCGCCAGTTCGAGACGACCCTGGACGGCTCGCGTACGACGTAGCCGGCCACCCAGACGCGGCCCGACTCAGGGTCCTCGTCGTTGACGCCGGTGTTGCCGATGTGCGGCGCCGTCATGGCGACGATCTGCCGGTGGTAGGAGGGGTCTGTCAGGGTCTCCTGGTAGCCGGTCATGCCGGTGTTGAAGACCATCTCGCCGAACGTCTCACCTTCGGCGCCGTACGGGGATCCGTGGAAGACGCGGCCGTCTTCCAGAACGAGCACCGCTGTATTCAAACCAGCTTCCCTTCGAGAACGGTCGGCCTGCCGCGCAGGAACGTCGCCACTACCCTGCCGGGCAGCGTCATCCCCTCGTAAGGGGTGTTCCTGCTCTTGGACGCGAAGGCGGCAGGATCCACCTTCGTACGCGCGGACGGGTCGTAGAGCGTGATGTTGGCCGGAGCGCCCACCTCCAGCGTCTGGCCCTGCCCGGCCAGGCGGCCGATGCGGGCGGGCACGACGGACATGCGCTGGGCCACTCCGGCCCAGTCGAGCAGGCCCGTCTCGACCATGGCCTCCTGGACCACGCTGAGCGCGGTCTCCAGGCCGACCATGCCCATGGCCGCGGCCGACCACTCGGTCTCCTTGTCCTCGACCGGGTGGGGGGCGTGGTCGGTGGCCACGATGTCGATCGTCCCGTCGGCCAGCGCGGCGCGCAGCGCCTCGACGTCGGCGCGGGTGCGCAGCGGCGGGTTGACCTTGTAGATCGGGTTGTAGGCGCCCACCGGCGACTCCTCGACCAGGTCGTCGGTGAGCAGCAGGTGGTGCGGGGTGACCTCGGCGGTGACGTTCCAGCCCTTGGACTTGGCCCAGCGCAGGATCTCGACCGAGCCCGCCGTGGAGACGTGGCAGACGTGCAGCCGGGAGCCGACGTGGGCGGCCAGCAGGCAGTCGCGGGCGATGATCGCCTCCTCCGCGACGGCCGGCCAGCCGGTCAGGCCGAGCCTGCCGGAGATGACGCCCTCGTTCATCTGGGCGCCGGAGGTGAGCCTGGGCTCCTGGGCGTGCTGGGCGACGACGCCGTCGAACGCCTTGACGTACTCCAGGGCGCGGCGCATCAGCACCGCGTCGTCCACGCACTTGCCGTCGTCGGAGAAGACGCGCACGCGGGCGGCGGAGTCGGCCATCGCGCCCAGTTCGGCGAGTTGCCGGCCCTCCAGCCCGACGGTGACGGCGCCGACCGGATGCACGTCGCAGTGCGCGAACTCGCGGCCGAGCCGCCACACCTGCTCGACCACGCCCGCGGTGTCGGCGACGGGCGAGGTGTTGGCCATGGCGTGCACGGCGGTGTAGCCGCCGCGGGCGGCCGACTGGGTGCCGGTCTGCACGGTCTCGGCGTCCTCGCGGCCGGGCTCGCGCAGGTGCGTGTGCAGGTCCACGAGGCCGGGCAGCGCGATCGCGCCCTCCCCGTCGATGCCCTCGCGACCGTCCAGCCGCGGCCCGATCTCGGCGATCACCCCATCGGCGATCCGGATGTCGGCGGGCTCCCCGCCGAGGATCCTGACGTTGCGGATGTTCATGCGGTCTCTCCCCCGAGCAGCAGGTACAGGACGGCCATGCGGATGGTCACGCCGTTGGCGACCTGTTCGACGATCGTGGACCGCGCCGAGTCGGCCACCTCGGCCGCGATCTCCATGCCCCGGTTCATCGGCCCCGGATGCATGACGATCGAGTCGTCGGGCATCTTGGCGAACCGCTCCCTGTCCAGGCCGTAGCGGCGGGAGTACTCCCGCTCGCTGGGGAAGTACGCGGCGTTCATCCGCTCCTTCTGCACCCGCAGCATCATGCACACGTCGGACTTGGGCAGCACCGCGTCGAGGTCGTAGGACACCTCGCACGGCCAGGTCGCCACCGAGACGGGCAGCAGCGTGGGCGGCGCGACCAGCGTGACCTCCGCGCCCAGCGTGCGCAGCAGCAGCACGTTGGAGCGGGCGACCCGGCTGTGCAGCACGTCGCCGACGATGGTGACCTTGCGCCCCTCCAGGTTGCCCAGGCGGCGGCGCATGGAGAAGGCGTCGAGCAGCGCCTGCGTGGGGTGCTCGTGGGTGCCGTCGCCGGCGTTGACGACGCTGCCGCGCACCCAGTTGGCCAGGCGGTGCGGCGCGCCGGAGGCGCTGTGGCGGATGACGACGGCGTCGGCGCCCATGGCCTCCAGGGTGAGCGCGGTGTCCTTGAGCGACTCGCCCTTGGACACGCTCGACCCCTTGGCGGAGAAGTTGATCACGTCGGCGGACAGCCGCTTGGCCGCCGCCTCGAACGAGATCCGCGTCCGCGTCGAGTCCTCGAAGAACAGGTTGACCACCGTGCGCCCGCGCAGCGTCGGCAGCTTCTTGATGGAACGTTCCGAGACCCTCGCCAGCTCCTCGGCGGTGTCGAGGATGAGCAGCGCGTCATCCTTGACCAGGTCTCCGGCGGAGATCAGGTGCCGGTTCACTTGGCGCCCCCCTTCATGAGCAGCACGGCGTCGCGGCCGTCGATCTCCTGCAGGTAGACCTTGACCTTCTCGCTCTTGGCGGTCGGCAGGTTCTTGCCGACGTAGTCGGCGCGGATGGGCAGCTCGCGGTGGCCGCGGTCGACCAGCGTGGCGAGCTGCACGGCGGTGGGCCGCCCGAGGTCGTTGAGCGCGTCGAGCGCGGCGCGCACGGTGCGGCCGGAGTAGAGGACGTCGTCCACGAGGACGACGACCTTGCCGTCGATGCCGTCGGGCGGGAGTTCGGTACGGCCGAGAGGCCGGACCGGGCCGCGCCGGAGGTCGTCGCGGTACATCGTGATGTCGATCGAGCCGACGGGGATCTTGACGCCTTCGAACTGCTCGATCCGGTCGCCGAGCCGGACGGCCAGCGTGGCGCCTCGGGTCGGGATGCCGAGGAGGACGACATCACCGGCGCCCTTGGTGCGTTCGAGGATCTCGTGCGCGATCCGGGTCAGCGCCCGATGGATGTCCGGGGCTTCGAGCACAGCCCGCGAATCAGGGCCTCTGGAATCGGACATGGCGAATCTCACCACCTTTCCCGCCTCACGGGACGGGTCTTAAAAGGGTGTTGGTCGGGACACACAGTACCAGGGGCTACCAGCTACAACTCGGGTGCCCTCGCCTGGCACTCTACGCGGAGCGACGGAATGGTCGCGGATTCGGCCGACATCCCGGATCAGGTAATTTCCCGGGCCGCCGCCGTGTCAGCGCCTCCCGGGCCGGGCACGTCATCCGCGTCGCGGGGGCGGGCGTCGCGGGTGACTTCCGCTGCCTGGAGGGGGATACAGCAGAGATGACCTTTCATGTCGATTCCGAGGTGGGGCGGCTGCGCCAGGTCCTGGTGCACAAGCCCGACCTGGCGCTGAAGCGGCTGACCCCGACCAGCAAGGACGCCTTCCTCTTCGACGACGTGCTGTGGGTGCAGCGGGCGATCGAGGAGCACGAGGAGTTCCAGCAGGTGCTCACCGACCGGGGCGTACGCGTCCACGAGCTGGCCGACCTGCTCAAGGAGACGGTCGACATCCCCGAGGCCCGCAAACACATCCTCGACGCGGTCATCGACGAGCGCTGGCTCGGCCCCGTCGCCATCGACGACGTGCGCAACACGCTCGACGGGCTGGACTCGGCGACGCTGCAGCTGTACCTGACCGGCGGCATCACCAAGCGCGAGCTGGTCGCGATGGGCTGCGACCCCAAGGCGCTGACCTTCCACACCACGGCCGACGACGACTTCGTGCTGCCGCCCCTGCCCAACCACCTGTTCACGCGCGACACGTCCTGCTGGATCTACGACGGCGTGTCGATCAACGCGATGAAGAAGAAGGCCCGGATGCGGGAGACGGTCAACATGGAGGCCGTCTACATGTACCACCCGACGTTCGCCGGCGGCTACAACCGTCCTGGGCAGGGCGGCTACCACTGCTGGATGCCCGGCCAGTCGGTGGCGCCGGCCACCATGGAGGGCGGCGACGTGCTGGTCATCGGCCGGGGGGTGGTGCTGATCGGGATGAGCGAGCGCACCCAGCCGCAGGCGGTGGAGATGCTGGCGCAGCGGCTGTTCAGGGCCGGCTCGGCGCGGCGGATCGTGGCGCTCGACATGCCGAAGGCGCGGGCGTTCATGCATCTGGACACGGTGATGACCATGCTGGACGTGGGGGTGTTCACCAAGTACGCGGGCCTGGGCATGTTGCCGGCGTACACGATCGAACCTGGGGAGACCTCCAAGGAGCTCACGGTCACCGACCACCCGCCGGAGGACATGCACAAGGCGATCGCGCACGCCCTGGACCTGCCGGACATAACGGTCCTGACACCCACCCAGGACGTGTACGCGGCCGAGCGGGAGCAGTGGGACGACGGCTGCAACGGGCTGGCGCTGGAGCCCGGCGTGGTGGTGGCCTACGAGCGCAACGCCACCACCAACAACCACCTGCGCGACAACGGCATCGAGGTGATCACGATCAGGGGCAGCGAGCTCGGCCGGGGACGCGGCGGGCCGCGGTGCATGAGCTGCCCGCTCGAGCGTGACGCCGTCTAAGGGGACCTTTTCCGATGGCTTTCAACCTGCGCAACCGCAGTTTCCTCAAGGAGCTGGACTTCACACCCGGGGAGTTCGGCTTCCTGCTGCGGCTGTCGGCCGAGCTGAAAGCCGCCAAGTACGCCGGGGTCGAGCGGCGGCGGCTCCGGGGCAAGAACATCGCGCTGATCTTCGAGAAGACCTCCACCCGCACCCGCTGCGCCTTCGAGGTGGCGGCCCACGACCAGGGGGCGCACGTCACCTACCTCGACCCGGCCGGCTCCCAGATCGGGCACAAGGAGTCGGTCGGGGACACCGCGCGGGTGCTGGGCCGGATGTTCGACGGGATCGAGTACCGCGGGCGCGCGCAGGCGTACGTCGAGGAGCTGGCGGCGCTGTCGGGGGTGCCGGTGTGGAACGGCCTGACCGACGAGTGGCACCCGACGCAGATGCTGGCCGACATGCTCACCATGCGCGAGCACGGCGACCGGTCGCTGCGTGAGGTGTCCTTCGCCTACCTGGGCGACGCGCGCAACAACATGGGGCACTCGCTGCTGGTGACGGGGGCGATGTTCGGCATGGACGTGCGGCTGGTCGCGCCCCGGGCGTTGTGGCCCGATCCGGACCTGGTGGTCAAGCCCGCCGAGCGGCTGGCGGCTGGCACCGGCGCCAGGATCACCGTCACCTCCGACGTGAACAAGGGCGTCAAAGGGGTGGACTTCCTCTACACCGACGTGTGGGTGTCGATGGGCGAGCCGGCCGAGGTGTGGGACGAGCGGATCAAGCTGCTGCTGCCTTACCAGGTGAACGACGCCGTGGTGAAGGCCACCGGCAACCCGTCGGTGAAGTTCATGCACTGCCTGCCCGCCTTCCACAACCGGGCGACGGAGATCGGGCGCGACATCTACGACAAGACCGGGCTCGACGCGCTGGAGGTGACCGAGAGCGTCTTCGAGTCGCCGCGCTCGATCGTCTTCGACCAGGCCGAGAACCGGCTGCACACCATCAAGGCCATCATGGTCGCGACCTTGGGAGACTGACATGCGGGTCATCGTGGCGCTGGGCGGCAACGCGGTGCTCAGGCGCGGCCAGCGGCCGGACGCCGACGTGCAGGTGGCCAACGTGCGGACCGCCGTCAGGACGCTCGCCCGGCTCGCGGCCGAGCACGAGCTGGTCATCACCCACGGGAACGGGCCCCAGGTCGGCATGCTGGCCATGCAGAGCGCCGCCGACCCCGGCCTGACCAGGCCCTACCCGTTCGACGCGCTCGGCGCGCAGACGCAGGGCCTGCTCGGCTACTGGATGCAGCAGGCCCTGCAGAACGCGCTGCCCGGCAGGCAGGTGCTGGCCATGGTCACGCAGACGCTGGTGACGGCCGTGGACCCGGCCTTCGAGCAGCCGTCCAAGTTCGTCGGCCAGGTCTACGAGCGGGAGGAGGCCGAGAAGCTGGCCGCCGAGCGCGGCTGGAGCGTGGCGCAGGACGGCCGGCACTGGCGGCGCGTCGTGCCCTCCCCCGCCCCGCAGCGCGTGGTGGAGACGCGGCTGATCCGCCGGATGATGGGCGAGGGCGTGATCGTGATCTGCGCGGGCGGCGGCGGCATCCCCGTCGTACGCGACGAGCGCGGCCGGCTGGCCGGCGTCGAGGCCGTCGTGGACAAGGACCTGACCACCTCGATGCTGGCCGAGGCCCTCGACTGCGACGCGTTCCTCAGCCTGACCGACGTGCCGCGCGTCATGCGCGACTTCGGCACCCCTGACGAAAGTGAGATCGCCCACACCACGCCGCACGAGCTTCGGGCCCTCGACTTCCCCGCCGGGTCGATGGGGCCGAAGGTGGCGGCCGTCTGCCGGTTCGTGGAGACCACCGGCGACATGGCCGCCATCGGGAAGCTGGACGAGGCCGAACGCATACTCGGCGGCTCAGCGGGAACCATCGTCACACCCAACGGCAGGTGGCCGCTGACGAGCACGCTGTAGGGGGTGTCACATGGCACTGGCCGGGCGGCTCTTCCGTACCAAGCCCACCGAGCTCATCGTGGCAGAGGGCGGGCACGGCGAGGGTGGTGAGCTGCGGCGCACGATGTCGCTGTGGCAGCTCACGCTGTTCAGCGTCGGCGCGACGCTGGGCACGGGGATCTTCGTCATCCTCGGGCAGGCGGTGCCCAAGGCGGGGCCCGCGGTGGTGGTGGCGTTCGCGCTGGCGGCGATCACGGCGCTGTTCTCGGCTCTGTCGTACGCCGAGCTGGCCGGGACGATCCCGGTGTCCGGATCGTCCTACTCCTACGCGTACGCGACGCTGGGCGAGCTCGTGGCCTGGATCTGCGGCTGGTGTCTCATGCTGGAGTACGCCGTCTCCGTCGCGGCCGTGGCCGTCGGCTGGGGCGAATACCTCAACTCGTTCCTGAACTCCCTGTTCGGCTTCACGCTGCCCGACGCGATCACCCGCTCCCCCGGCCAGGACGGCGGCGTGGTCAACCTCACCGCGATCGTCATCGTGGCGCTGGCCACCTGGCTGCTGCTGTACGGGGCCTCCGAGAGCGCCACGGCCAACGCCTTCTTCGTGCTCATCAAGATCGCGGTGCTGCTGTTCTTCTGCGTGGTGACGTTCACGGCCTTCCGCGCCGGGAACCTGTCCCCCTTCGCCCCTCTGGGGGTCGCCGGCATCACGGCCGCGGCCTCGCAGGTGTTCTTCTCCTACATCGGCTTCGACGCCGCCTCCACGGCCGGCGAGGAGGCCAAGAACCCCAAGCGCGACCTGCCGCTGGCGATCATCCTGTCCCTGGCCATCGTGACGGTCGTCTACGTGCTCGTCGCCCTGGCCGCCGTCGGCGCCATGCCGTGGACCGACTTCGACCCGCAGAACACCGAGGCGAGCCTTTCGTACGTCGCCAACCTCGCCGTCGGCGCCACCTGGCCCGGCCTCATCGTCTCCTTCGGCGCGGTCATCGCCATCGCCAGCGTCGTGCTGACCGTCATCTACGGCCAGACCCGCATCTTGTTCGCGATGTCCCGCGACGGGCTCATTCCCCGCATCTTCCAGCGGGTCAACCCGCGCCGGCAGGTGCCCGTCGCCAACACCCTCATCGTGTTCGCGTTCATCTCCGTGCTGGCCGGGCTGGTGCCGCTGGGACAGCTCGCCGAGGCGACCAGCATCGGCACGCTGTTCGCCTTCGCCATCGTCAACGTCGGCGTGCTCGTGCTGCGCTACCGCAGCCCCGAGCTGCCGCGCAGCTTCCGCACGCCGCTTTTCCCCGCCACTCCGGTGCTCGGCGCGATCCTGTGCGTCGTGGTCATGGCGGGACTGGCCGGGGTCACCTGGCTGGCCTTCGGGTTGTGGATGCTCGTCGGCCTGATCTGCTATTTCCTGTACGGCTATGGCCATTCCCGGCTGAATGCCGAGGTGCGCTGAAAATGAAGCTCGACAACGTGCTGGCCGGATACGTCCCCGGGCCCCGGGGGCGGGATGGGCTGGCGCTGGCCGTACTGGTCAGGAATCAGGCGCACGCGCGCCTGACGGTGGCGACCGTGCAGCCGCCCGCCGCCTCCACGCCGGGGCCCGCCAGGGCCGAGGAGAGCGTGTGGCGCGCCTACCTGCGCGAGCAGGCCGACGCGGCGCTCGCCCAGGCCCGCGAGCTGGCCGGCGACGAGGCCGACTACGTCAGGCACACCCATCGGGGCAGCGGGCGCGGGCTGGTGGAGCTGGCGCGCAAGCGCGCCGCCGACCTCGTGGTGATCGGCTCGGCCCCGGGCGGTGGCAGGGGGCGCATCGCGGTGGGCAGCACCGCGGACCAGCTCCTGCACTCCTCCTCCGTTCCCGTCCTGCTCGCGCCACGCGGCTACGGCGAGGAGCCGCCCGCCGCCTTCGACCGCCTCACCGTCGCCTACCGCCGCGGCCCAGGATGCGACGCCGCGGTCAAGGACGCGGCCAGGACGGCCGCGGCGCTCGACGTGCCCCTGCGGCTGGTCACGCTCGTGGTCAGCAGCGGCAGGCGGGCCAGGATCGAGGAAGAGATGCTCCTGCGCCTGCGCGACCAGGCCGCGGCCGATCTGCGCGTCGCGGTGCGGGGGCAGCGGCGGCGCTCGCCCGTGGAGGTCGAGGTGCTGGAGGGCCGCAACGTGGCTCAGGCTCTCGGCGCGACCTCATGGCTTCCCGGTGAGATGATCATATGCGCTTCCAGCGACACCGGGCCACTCAGGCGGGTCTTTCTCGGCGACACCTCGATAAAGATCGTCAGGGCTTCGACCTGCCCTGTCCTGATTCTCACCCGCCAGCCCTGACCGGCGCGGATATCCTCGTCAAACTCTGACGAAGTACTGTTACCAGCGCGACATGAGGGGCGTTTGTGGCGTTCCCTACCGGACCGGATTCGGCATCTTTTTTCCAATCAGCTTGACCTACGGCGTCCACCCCTTTACCGTCACTGTGCGTAACCACACCGCGTGGCGTTCTGGGGTAAACCCAGGGCCATGGCTACCGATGGTGCCGAGCCTGGCACCAGACCCCCCGGTGGCCCGGGCATACGCCGCAAGGGAGCACAATCTACTGAGAGCGCTACATACGAGAGCCGGGGGGCCACACGATGCCGTCTGAGTACGCAAAGTCGCTGGGTGCACGACTCCGCGCCATCCGCACCCAGCAGGGGCTGTCCCTGCACGGAGTCGAAGAGAAGTCGCGTGGCAGGTGGAAAGCCGTAGTCGTTGGCTCTTATGAGCGCGGCGACCGAGCGGTGACCGTGCAGAAGCTTGCCGAGCTTGCCGACTTCTATGGGGTTCCGGTTTCCGAGCTGCTGCCGGGCGGAGCCGCCCCCAGTCCGCTCGGGCCGACGCCCAAGCTGGTGATCGACCTGGAGCGCCTGGCCACTCTGCCGAAGGAGAAGGCAGGCGCACTGGCCCGGTACGCGGCCACCATCCAGAGCCAGCGCGGAGACTACAACGGCAAGGTGCTGTCGATCCGCCAGGAGGACCTGCGCTCCCTGGCCGTGATCTATGACAAGTCGCCGAGCGAGCTGACCGAGGAGCTCATCAGCTGGGGCGTTCTCGACGCGGAGGCCCGCCGGGCCGTCGAGTCGTTCTGAGACCGTCCTTGAGGTTGTTCCGGCCTCAGGCCGTCGGTTCCGCGCCGGTCTGAGGTCGCCTGTTTTGAGGTCTTGAGGTCACCCGCCCAACGCCAAGGGGCCCGCCGCACACCGGCGGGCCCTTCGGCATCTTGAGGTCACCCGCTCAACGCCAAGAGGCCCGCCGTGCACCGGCGGGCCCTTCGGCATCTCCGGTCCCCGCCCCTGGGGCACCTCCCCGTGTGGCGCGCCCTTTGCCATCTCCGCCCGCCCCACCCAGGGCAGCGCCCCACACGCCGAGCCGGCGCGGCAGCCGATGCCGCATGTGCTCCCACCCGGCGACCCATGGCGCCAGTGCGGCGGGGGCGTCGCATCGTGACGCTCGACCGCAAGGGGCATCGCGAAGGCTCTGAGCCCGCGCGCGTGCGGGGCCATCTGAGCCCAGCGCGCGTGCAGGCCATAGGCGGAAGGCTGGGCTGGCGCGTGTACGGGCCATGGACGGGAGGCTGGGCTGGCGCGTGTACGGGCCATGGACGGGAGGCTGGGCCCGGTTGCACCTGTGGGCCACGTGCGTGGTGCCGGGCCCCACATGCGCATGCTGTGGTCACGCGCGCAGGGGCGAGCCGACGCGCGTCCTGGGTCACATGCCCGATGCCGGGATGCGTGCTGAGCGGCATGGCCTGCCTCCGAGCCCGGCGTGCCACCCCAGCCCGGGGCGGTGACGTTCAGCAGAGCGGTGTAATTTCGCACCCGCTCAGCGATGTTTGCCGAGGTAGGCATCGCGCGACGAGATCGTTGATCCACCACTCGGCGGGACACCACCCCCGGGGCGCCTCCAAGCCCGGGATACCACCCAACCGGGATGCCACCGGGCGCGAGACGTCGCCGGGCGCGAGACGTCGCCGGGCGCGAGACGTCGCCGCAGGCGGCCGTGGATGGCCTGGGCGGGCGAACGAACTGCGCGGGCCTAGGGCAGCCCAAGACCCTTGGCGCCGGACGTCGTCGAGGCCGACCACGAGCAAGCGGGCATGCGTCCAGAACCGGCACACCCTGTGGGCGTGGCGGCGGCCCGCCGGGCGTTCAGCGCGAGCATGGCGCCGAGACCGCCCTTGGACGGCCTTGCCCAGCCCAAAGACGGCCTTGCCCGACCGAGCGGCGGAGTGGTCAGGCCGGAGAGCGGCCATGCCCCGACTAAGAGACGGGATGTGGTCCGGCCCAAGAACGGCCCTGCCCGGCCGATGGGCCCGACGGTCCGACCGAGGGGCGGGGCTGCCCGGCCGGAGGGCGGCATTGCCCGACCGAGGGGCAGGGTTGCCCGACCTAGGGGCAGGACGGTCTGGCCGAGGGGCAGGGTTGCCCGACCTAGGGGCAGGACGGTCTGGCCGAGGGGCAGGGTTGCCCGACCTAGGGGCAGGACGGTCTGGCCGAGGGGCGGGGCTGTCCGGCCGGAGGGCGGTCTTGCCGACCGAGAGACGGGATGTGGTTCGGCCCATGAACGGCCTTGCCTGGCCGATGGGCGCGGCGGTCCGACCGAGGGGCAGGGCCATCCGGCCGGAGGGCGGCATTGCCCGACCGAGGGGGCAGGGTTGCCCGACCTAGGGGCAGGACGGTCTGGACGAGGGGCAGGGTGGTCTTGCCTGAGGGCGGATTTGCCTGGCCCAAGGGTGGGTGGGTTGGGGGTTAGCCTGCCAGGGGCACGTCCACCGGCAGTTGGGGCTGTCCTGGGACCCCCAGGAGGTCTTCGACCGTGGCGACGAAGGTCTCCGCCTCGGCGAGGATCTCGTCGGCGTCCGCCGCGCTGATCCGGCGCACCATGCCCGCCTCAGCGGCGGCGCGCTTGTCGGCGGTCTGGGCGAAGTAGGCGGCCCATTCCGTCAGGTGCGGCTCCGCCTCGGGCAGCAGCTCCCAGGCGCTGCGCAGGCGGCGCCTGCGGCCCTCCATGGGGCGGGGACGAGCGGCCAGCATCGCCGCCGCCGCTCGCAGAGCCGCCAGGTGAGCGGCCACATATCGGGATGCCGGGGTGCGAGCGCCGGTCGCCTCCGCCAGGCAGGAACGTGAATCGGTCAGGTGTGCCCGAACCGCAGGGGACAGCCGGGGCCCGGGTGTGTCTCTAGGCCGTGGTGCCATCTTGCGCGCCTCCTTGGAGTCGTGGGCGGCGGCCGGCGTCTCCGCCAGTGGAGCCAACAATCGCAGACGCCACCGACATTTCCGCCGGGCAGGCCGGACGAGGAGCTTCCCCTTCTCCCCGCCCGGCCAGGGCACGCCCACTCGTCTCCGCCGACGACGAGGACGCACCCTTCGCCCGAGGGCCTGGCCGTGGGTGTCGCTTGGGGAAGCAACGGCCCGCGACCAGGTCCTGGTGACGTTGAGCCGCGAGCCCCACCGTCACATGGTCGAACATAATTTCGATCACGCTCGGTGTCAACTGGTTCCACGAACATAGGTTCGATGACCATGGAGGGAAAGGATCGGCACGCGGCGAAGCCTCCGCCGTACACCTGAAAGATCGAACGCGCGAAGGCCGAATGCGTGAAGGCCCGCACACGCCGAGACCCGCCGCGCACGCCGAGGCCCGCACACGCCGAGACCCGCCGCGCACGCCGAGGCCCGCACACGCCAAGGCCCGCCGCGCACGCTGAAGCCCGCACACGCGGAGGCCCACCGCACACGCTGAAGCCCGCACACGCCGAGCCCCGCACGCGCTGAAGCGCGCACTCACGGAAACCGTACGCACGGAGCACCCGGACGCGCGGAAGAGGCGCACGCGCCGAAGTGGCCGTGCGCATGAAAGAGCCGCCGCCGCGGGAATCGGGATCGCGGCGACGGCGAGGTGGTGCGTCAGGGGGGTGTCAAAGGCACTGCGAACGTCACTCCACCGAGATGGCCCCGGACGGGCAAAGGGTCACGGCGCGGCGTACGGCCTCCTCCAGCTCCTGCGGTGGCACGTCCTGCAGAAGTACGACCGTGCCCTCCTCCTCGCTCTGATCGAACACTTTCGGCACCGTCAGCGCGCACATGCCCGCCCCGATGCACACCGATTCATCTGCCTTGATTTTCATCGGAACCTACCAAGTGACAGGGAGGCGGTGCACTCCATAGATGCTCATGTCTGAGCGCATCGGCACCTCCTCGGGTGTTACCGCCAAGCGTAGGCCAGGCAGCCGGCGCAGCAGCGCAGGGTAGGCGATGCGCATTTCGGCGCGGGCGAGCTGCTGGCCGAGGCACTGGTGGATGCCGTGGCCGAAGGTCAGGTGCCCGCCGGCGGGCCGGGTGAGGTCGAGCCGGTCGCCGTCGGGGAAGCGGGAGGCGTCGCGGTTGGTGGCGGGCAGGTGGATGGCGACGTTCTCGCCCGCCTTGATCGAGACGCCCTGGATCTCCGTGTCCTCCAGCGCGGCGCGGATCGGCCCGAGGTGGATGATCGTGAGGTAGCGCAGCAGTTCCTCGACGCCGTTGTCCACCGCCGAGGGGTCGTCGCGCATGAGGGCGAGCTGGTCGGGGTTGGCGAGCAGCGCGTACGTGCCCAGCCCCAGCATGTTGGCGGTCGTCTCGTGCCCGGCGATCAGCAGCAGGACCCCGACCCCGGCGAGCTCCTCGTCGTTCAGCTCTCCGCTCTCGACGAGCCCGCTGAGCAGGTCGTCGGCCGGTTCCTTGCGCTTACGCTGGATGAGTCCGCCCAGGTACGCCCAGACCCGCTGGATCGCCGCCAGGGCGTCGTCGGCCTTGGTCTCGAGGTTGACCAGGATCTTGGAGTCCTCCTGGAACTGCGCACGATCCTCGTACGGCACCCCGAGCAGCTCGCAGATCACCAGTGACGGGATGGGCAGCGCGAACGCCTGTACGAGGTCCACAGGCCCGTCCGCGGCCTCCATCGCGTCCAGGCAGGCGTTGGTGATCTCCTCGATCCTGGGTTCGAGCAGTTTCATCCTGCGTACCGTGAACTGCCCCGTCAGCAGCTTGCGGAAGCGCGTGTGCTCGGGGGCGTCCATGCGCAGGAAGAACCCGGGCGGGACCCCGAGCGCATTCCGCTTGACGAACTCCTTCCTGGCCGGGATCAGCGGGTGCGCCTGTTCGGGCCGGTTGCTGAAGTGCGGGCTCGCCAGGATCTCGCGGGCGGCCGCGTAACCGGTGACGAGCCAGCCCTGGTGGTCGTCGGCGAAGGTCAGGCGGTGCATCTCCCCCTCTTGCCGCAGTGAGGTGACCTCGTCCGGCGGGTCGAGCGGGCGCTGGCGGACGGTGGGCAGGGTCAGTTCGGACATGTTCCGGCTCCTTTCCGAGCTCCATCTCCAGAAAACAGCAGCCGATGCAAAATTTCAATGGATGAAAAGAGTCAGCTCATGAACTATAGTGCCGCCATGGTGGGACTGCGGGAGCGCAAGAAGCAGCGCACGCGCCGAGCGCTGATCGAGGCGGCGCTCCGGCTGTTCGGGGAGAAGGGTTTCGAGCAGACCACGCTCGCGGAGATCGCGGCGCAGGCCGACGTCTCCACGCGCACGTTCTTCAGCTACTTCGCCAGCAAGGAGGACGTGGTCTTCTACGACTCCGAGGCCCGGGTGGAGCTGGCGGTGGCGACCATCGCGACCAGGATGCCGGACGAGCCGGTGATCGACCTGCTGCTGCGGGTCATCAACGAGAGCATCGAGTACATGTCCTCGAACGAGGGCCTCACGTTCGAGGACACGGCGCTGCGGGTGAGCCTCCTGCAGACGGAGCCGGCGCTGCAGGCCAGGGCGCTGATGCTGCTGTTCGACAGCCAGCTCAGACTGGCCACGGCGCTCCACGAGAGCTACCGCGACCGGCTGACCCTGGCCGAGGCGGGAGCGGCGGTGGGGGCGCTGGTCGGGGCGGTCAAGCTGGCGGTGATGGCGAACATGCGCAACGAGCGTTCGCTGCAGGACATCTGGGAGACCGCCCGGCGCGCCACCGAGGTGGCGGTGTCCGGTCTGCGTTCGCTCGGTTAGCCTGATTCGCGGCTCTTTGAGAGGCTGTCCCCCGGAAACCCGGAACCCGGAGTGGTGAGGAGAGCGGATGGCGGGGAGAGCTCGGCCGGTCGGCCTCGTCCTGCTGGCCCTGGGGCCTGTCCTGGTGGCGGCGTACGCGGGGGCCGGCTATCTGGCCGTCCGCAGGGGGGTGCGCGCCCAGGTCTCGGACCCCGGATGGCCGGGCGGCATGATCGACGCCTCGGGGATGACCACGCTCGGGGTGGACAGCTGGCGCCTGACCTGGTGGACCGCTCTCTTCGTCGGCGTGGTGGCGCTGGCCTACGCGGTCATGGGGATGCTGTTACGGCGTGGCCGGGGCCGGACGCCCCTGCTGGTGATCTCGGGTGTCCTCATCCTCCCGTACTCGCTGGGGTTCCTCATCGCGCTGATCAACCCCGTCAGGGGCTTGGCGGCCCTGTCCGACTCCCCCGAGTTCCTTTCCGGCCTGCCCCCATGGCAATCCGCCCTGGCCTACCTCCTGCTCGCCGCCGGGCTGGTCCAGGCCGTCGGCATGTCCATCGCCACCGCGCAGGGCAAACGCCGGAAACCGCCCGAGGCCGCCGGCCAGGACACGGACGCGCGACCATCCCAGAGCACAGACACGCGACCGCCCGAAAGCGCGGACGCGCGGCCGTCCGAGAACGCCGGCCAGGACGCGGCAGCCGGCCCCTGAGACCGGCTCAGCCCTGTACGCCGGACTTGACGACCGCCGCGATCAGGTCGAGCACCGGCCGCGGCGCGTCCAGGAAGGCCGGCAGGTCGCTGCTCCGGGCTTCGAGCAGCCCCGCGCCGAGGTTGGCGAACGTCGAGACCGTGTGCCCCGCCCGGTACGGCTCCAGCCCCGCCAGCACCGGCCGTACCTCCCCCAGAGACACCGGCAGATACTCAACCGGCTGCCCCAGCACCTCCCCCAGCACCCCGGCCAGCTCACGCCCGCCGACCGCGCTCACGCCCTCCAGCTCGTACGTCCTGCCCGCGTGCCGCCGGCTCCCGCCCGCCACCACGTCGTGCCACGCCTCGGCCGCCACGCGCACGGCCACGGCGGCCAGGTCCTCCCTGGCGACCACCGACATCCGTCCCTGCCCGAACGGCGCCGCGAACACCCCGCTCTCCGCCGCGCCCGCGGCCCCGACCAGCGCCAGATCGGCCGGCAGCTCGGCGTACAGGCCGTTGCGCAGCACCGTGACGTCGAACGGCGCCTCGGCCAGCCGCGCCTCGGTCCACCGGTGCGCGAGGGCGATCGTCAGGTGCTCGCCCGACCCGGCCAGGCTGGTGTAGATCACGTGCTCGACGCCCGCCCCGGCCGCCGCCCGTACGACCGCGCCGTGGCGGGCCAGCACGACGTCGTCCTCGGCGTACCCGGCCGACACGAACACCAGCACCCGCGCCCCCTCGAACGCCCGCTCCAGCGTGTCCGGCCGGTCGAAGTCGGCGTGCCGAACCTGCGCGCCGTCGCCGGAGCTGCTCGCCCCGGCCACCTCCAGCTCGTCCAAGTCCCTCAGACCGGCCAGGATCGAACCGCCCAGCGCTCCGGACACACCCGTGACCACGATCATCGTCATCCCCCTCTACTGTGGTTCTGCCAGGTGACAGCATGGGCGCCGGCCGGCGCTCGCCGTAAGGAGGCACTCTCATGTCAGTCGCGCACACCGAGGTAACCTCCCAGGCCGACGGCCCTTGCGGGGACGACGACTGCGGAATCCGCGACGTGCTCGACCGCATCGGCGACAAGTGGACGGTGCTGGTGCTGGTGGAGCTGGCCAAGGGGGTGCGGCGGTTCAGGGAGTTGGAGCGGGCGATTCCCGGCATCTCGCAGCGCATGCTGACGCTGACGACGCGGCGGTTGTGCCGGGACGGGCTGGTGGAGCGCACGGCGTACGCGACGATTCCGCCGCAGGTCGACTACCGGCTGACGCCGATGGGCAGCAGCCTCGCCGAGGCCGTGCGGCGGCTGGCGGACTGGTCACGTGACCACAAGGACGCCATGGAGGACGCCCGCGCCCGCTGGGACACCGCGGAGGGCTAGCCGCGCCTGAACTTGCCCCTGACGTGCACCGGCACGCCCTTGCCGAGCAGCTTGGGCAGGGCCTGGGCCACGTTCATCGGCATGCGCACGCACCCGTGGGAGGCCGGGTAGAGCGGCACCGACAGCGCGCCGTGCAGGGCGATGCCGCCGTTGAAGAAGATCGGGTTGTACAGCTCGCCGAGGTAGGACTTGTGCCAGCCGCTCGCGCGCCACGTCGTGCGGTAGTTGCCGGTCGGAGTGCCGGCCGAGCCGCAGAAGCGCTGCTCCTTGCCCTGCCAGGTGGCGGTCTCGCAGTAGGGGATGCCGCTGCCCGAGGACACGTGGGTGATCAGCTTCTGCTCGCCGTCCACGTACAGGACCATGATCTGCTTGGTCAGGTTGACCTCGGCGCGGGTGGGCTTGCCGTTCTTGACCAGGACCTTGGGCGCCTTCGGCGCCTCCAGGGCCGCCCAGGTGCGCCTGGCGACGGTGCTGGTCGGCCTGATGTCGTTGACCTTCTGGAACGCCCACACGGCCGTCAGCGTCGTGCCGCCGTACTGGCCGTCCACCTTGCCCGGCCGATAGCCGAGCTCGATCAGCCGCTCCTGCAGCCAGGTGACGGACTTGCCCTTGGCGCCCAGCTTGAGCGTCTTTCGCGGAGCCGTGACGGGTTCGGCGGCGGCCGGGCCGGTCTGGCCGGCGGCGGCGGTGCGCGTGGCGGCGGGTGTGGGAGCGAGGGTGGCGGCGGGCGTGGCGGCGGCCTCAGGACTCTGGTGCGCCTGCGTCCCGCAACCTGAGAGGACGACCGCGCCGGCCGTCAGGAGAGCTGCTATCCCGGGCAGACGTGGAGCCCCCACGTGTACCACCTCTCATCACTTAAAGAATAGATCAGAGGACCATACACCACTCACCATGAATGGGTAATCAAGCCGTCAACCTGTTTAGAGTGTCTCCATGTCTGAGAAGTTGCCGAGCAATGCCCTTGTCGTACAGTCCGCGTTGCGCGAACAAGGAGTGAGCGGCGAGATCGTCGTCCTGCCGGAGAAGGCGCCCACCGCCGCGACGGCGGCGGCCCAGGTCGGGTGCGAGGTCGGCGCGATCGCCAACAGCCTGATCTTCGACGCGGACGGGGCGCCGCTGCTGGTGCTGACCAGCGGCGCGCACCGCGTGGACGTCGAGCTGATCGCCCGCACGGCGGGCGTTGAGCGGGTACGCCGGGCGACGCCGGAGTTCGTACGCGCCGCCACCGGTCAGCCCATCGGCGGCGTGGCCCCCGTCGGGCATCCCGCGCCCGTGCGCACCCTGGTGGACAACTGGCTGGGCAAGCACGAGGTGGTGTGGGCGGCCGGTGGGCATCCGCTCACGGTGTTCCCGACGACGTTCGACGAGCTCGTGCGCATCACCGGGGGTAGGCCGGTTGACGTCGAGTAGTGTGCGACGGGTGATCGAGTTTCGCGGAGCCGGGCCGGCCGAGTTCACCGAGCGGCTTGAGACTGTGATCGGCATTTACACGGCGGCGATGAACCCGCCGGAGGACCAGATCACCGGCCGCAAGACCATCATGCGAAATCACGGGACATATCCCCATTTCCAGTGTTATTTCGCAGAAATGCGTGATTCATCCCCCGATGCGCTGGAACCCCGAACTGTCGGATTCGCGTACGGATTCCGGGGCGCGCCCGGGCAGTGGTGGCACGACGTCGTCTCCAGGGGCCTGTCGGGCCAGTTGGGCCAGCCGGCGGCCGAGGCCTGGATGGGCTACGCGTTCGAGCTCGCCGAGATCCACGTGCACCCCGACTACCAGGGCAAGGGCATCGGCCGCGCCATGATCAGCACGCTGTGCGCCGGCCGCCGCGAGCGCTCCGCGGTGCTGTCCACCCATGACCGGCCCACGGCCGCCCGCCACCTCTACGCCAGCATGGGCTTCCATGACCTGCTGACGGCGTTCGTCTTCCCGGGCGGCCACGAGGAGTACGCGATCGCGGGCCGCCCCCTGCCCCTGACCTGAGGGTTTATCGGGCATGATCGTGGGGCAACTTTCATTACAGAAAGTAGCCGACCCTTTACCGACCGACCGGAGTTCCCTGCCCGTCACCCGCCCGGTCCCCCTGCGGGCGGATGGCGGGCTTCCCTTCGCCTCAGGCCGACTGGGGCACCCGCTCCAGCCGCTGGAACACCTCACGCGACGCGCTCGAGTGGTTGAACGTGATGAAGTGGATCCCCGGCGCGCCCTCGTCGAGCAGCCGCTGGCACATCGCGACCCCGTGCTCGATGCCCAGCCGCCGCACCGCCGCCGGGTCGTCCTTGACGGCCTCGAACCGGGCCGCCAGGGCCGGCGGGAACGGCGCCCCGGAAAGCTGCTCGGAGCGCGCGATGGTGCCCATCCGGGTGACCGGCATGACGCACGGGATGATCGGCGTCTGACCGCCCCTGGCCGCCACCCGGTCGCGCAGCTTCAGGTAGTCCTCCGCCTCGAAGAACATCTGCGTGATCGCGTAGTCGGCGCCCGCCTCGCACTTGCGTACGAAGTAGTCGGTGTCGGACTCGATGGACGGCGAGCGCGGGTGCTTGTAGGGGAAGGCCGCCACGCCGACGCAGAAGTCACCCACCTGCCTGATCAGGCGCACGAGGTCTTCGGCGTAGAGCACACCCTCAGGGTGTTGCACCCACTCGGCGGTCGGGTCACCCGGCGGGTCGCCGCGCACCGCCAGCATGTTGCGCACGCCGGCGTCCGCGAAGCGGCCCACGAGGTGGCGCAGCTCGCGGATCGAGTGGTTGACCGCGGTGAAATGCGCCACAGGCGTGAGCGTGGTGTCGTGGGCGATCCGCTCGACGATGTCGACCGTGCGGTCGCGGGTGGTGCCGCCGGCGCCGTACGTCACCGACACGAAGGTCGGACGCAACGACTCCAGCTCTCTGATCGCACGCCAGAGCTGCCGCTCGCCCTCGTCGTTCTTCGGGGGCATGAACTCGAACGAGAACGATCGGCCACCGGCCGCGAGCAAGTCGCGGACTGTGGGGACACGTTCCGGACGGATGGGGGATCGACCAAGCGCCATGGACCAAGGCTACCGCCACATCTCCCAGACCAGCGGGTCAGAGCGGCACCTGGAGATCCGCACCCTTGCCCACGGCCATTAGTCTCATGGCATGACCACTGACGCCGCCGGCCTGGACACCCTGCGCACGCAGGTGGAGCGTGCCCTCGGAGAGTTCGTCGAAGGACAGCTGCCCGCCGGCGGCGATCCCGAGTTCGCGCCGCTGCGCATGGCGGCCGACGCGCTGCTGTCCGGGGGCAAGCGGCTGCGGCCGGCCTTCTGCTACTGGGGCTGGCGCGGCGCCGGGGGCACCGACGTGCCGGGCATCTTCACCGCCGCCGCCTCGCTGGAGCTGCTGCAGGCCAGCGCGCTGGTGCACGACGACGTGATGGACAAGAGCGACCTGCGCAGGGGCATGCCGTCCGCGCACCGCCGCTTCCAGGCGATGCACGAGAAGGCCGGCTGGCACGGCTCGGCGCGGCAGTTCGGCGAGGGCGCGGCCATCCTGCTGGGCAACCTGCTGCTGATCTGGTCGGGCGAGATGTGGCGGGCCAGCGGGCTGCCGCCCGAGTCGCTGGAGGCGGCCCAGCCCGTTCACGATCACATGCGCACCGAGCTGATGTGCGGGCAGTACCTCGACCTGCTGGAGCAGGCGCACGGGGAGAACACCTTCGACTCGGCCCTGCGGGTGGCGCTCTACAAGAGCGGCAAATACTCGGTGGAGCAGCCGCTCAGGCTCGGCCTCGTGCTCGCCGCCCGCGAGCTCGCGCCCTGGATGGACGACCTCTGCACCGGGTACGGCCGGCGCGTCGGGATCGCCTTCCAGCTCCGTGACGACATCCTGGGCGTCTTCGGCGACCCCGCGCAGACGGGCAAGCCCGCGGGGGACGACCTGCGGGAGGGCAAGCGCACGATGCTCGTGGCCCGCACCCTGGCCGCCGCCTCCCCCGCCGAGGCCGAGACGGTGCGGCGGCTGCTGGGGGATCCCGAGCTGGACGAACGGGGGGTGGATGCGTTGCGGCAGATCATCGACGACACCGGCGCGCTGCAGGAGTGCGAGGACCTGATCGGCGACTATCTGGGTGAGGCGCTCGCCGCCCTCGACCCGGCCCCGGTCACACCCGGCTCCCGCACGGCACTCACGGACCTGGCCATCGCCGCCACATCCCGCAAGACCTGACCCGCGCCTGGACCGCACGGACAGCGGGCAAGCCGACAGACCTTGGCTGCCGTCGTGGCATGGGAACGGCGTTGTGGGCCGAGACGCCCGCCGGGGTGGCGGGCGTCTCGGGTAGTCAGCGGGCCGACAGGCGTTTGGCGAACTCCGCCGCCGCCGCACCAGGGTCGTCGGCGTCGGTGATCGCGCGTACCACCACCACCCGGCTCGCCCCGTACGACATGACCTCGTCGAGATTGACGAGGTCGATGCCGCCGATCGCGAACCACGGCCGCGAGGAGCCCAGCGACGCCGCGTGCCGCAGCAGCGGCGGGCCGGGAGCCGGGCGGCCCGGCTTGGTGGGTGTGGGCCAGGTGGGGCCGCAGCAGAAGTAGTCGACGCCCTCCTCCACAGCCGCGGCGGAGGCCTCGGCGGAGGAGTGGGTGGACCGTCCGATGACGATGTCGTCGCCGAGTATCTCTCGCGCGACCGTCACAGGAAGGTCGTCCTGCCCCAGATGGAGCACGTCGGGCCGGGCGGCGTAGGCGATGTCCGCCCGGTCGTTGACGGCCAGCAGTTTGCCGTGCCGGTCGCAGGCGTCGCGGAAGACCTCCAGGAGCGCGAGTTCTTCGCGTGCCTCCAGGCCCTTCTCCCGCAGCTGGATGATGTCCACGCCCCCGGCCAGCACCGAATCGAGGAACTCTGCCAGATCGCCGCGGTCGCGGCGAGCGTCTGTGCAGAGATAGAGGCGGGCCTCAGAAACCGAGGGCTTGGGCACGCCGCTTGACCTCGGTATGACGGCCGGCCTTGATCGCGTCTATGGGCGATCCTGGCAGGGACTCGTCGGGGGTGAAGAGCCAGCGTAGCGACTCGACATCGTCGTAGCCGGCGTCCTGCAACACGGTAAGTGTGCCGGGCAGGCCCTTCATCACGTCCTTTCCATCGAGGAACACCGCGGGCACCTGTGGCCCGCCGCTCCCACGGCGCACGCCGAGGAGCTTGTGGTCCTTAAGGAGTTGCTTGGCCCGCCCGATCGAAAGGTCAAGGCACTTAGCCACTTCGGGGAGTGTGAGCCACTCTTCGACGAGCTGCTCGGTCTCCCGGTCGATCTGTGCAACAGAAAGCGTCACGAAACCACAACTACCACATGCCGTGCTTGCTCAAACAACACAATCTCGTAGAACGACTTGTGGATCTACCAGGCGTTCCGCGTCCAGGCGGTGTCCTGCGCCGATGATCCGGCGACCCTGGACGAGATCGCGCGGCCGGTCCACGGCGAGCACCGCGGCGAGGGTGTCGTCGGCGGTGAGCCAGACGGCCGACCACTTGCCCTCGGGTTCGCCTCGGTAGATGAGCCGGTCGCCCGCGGGATGGTGCCCGGCATATTGCACCATGTGCCCGAACTGCTCCGACCAGAAGTACGGAACCGGATCGTACACCGCATCCTCCCCCAGCAGCGTCGCGGCGGCGACCTCGGGGGCGTTGAGCGCGGTGTCCCAGTGCTCGACCCTGAGCCTGGTCCCCCAGCGGCGCGACCACCAGGCGGCGCAGTCGCCCACCGCGACCGTGTTCGGCAGCGAGGCGCGCAGGTGCTCGTCGGTGACGACGCCGTTGTGCAGGTCGATGTCGGCGTCGGCGAGCCATCCGACGGCAGGGCGTACGCCGATGCCGGTGACGACCACGTGGGCCTCGATGAACTCGCCGCCCACCAGTCGCACGCCGCCCTCGTCGACGGAGTCGACCATGGTGCCGAGCCGCAGGTCGATGCCGTCGTACCAGGGGATGGTGCGGGCACCGATCTCGGTGCCGACGGCGGTCGCGAGCGGGGTGGGGGCCGACTCGATCACCGTCACCGCGCAGCCCGCGCGGCGGGCCGCGGTGGCGACCTCCGCGCCGATCCAGCCCGCGCCGATGATCACGATGCGGGCGCCGGGGACGAGCGTGGCCCTGAGCTCGTGGGCGTCGTCGAGGGTGCGCAGGACGTGCTGAGGGCCGTCGCCCGGCAATCTGATCGGCTCGGAGCCGGTGGCGATGACCAGGCCGTCGTAGGCGACCTCGCCCTCGGTGGTCTCCACGACGCCCGCGCGCAGCGACTTGGCGCTGACGCCCGGCCAGAAGTCGACCTCCATGGCCTCGAGGTCGGTCTCGACGAAACTGGTGTCGGCATCGCCGGCCAGCACGGCCTTGGACAGGGGCGGGCGGTCGTAGGGAGGATGGCGCTCCTGGCCTATCAGGGTGATCCGGCCGGTGAATCCGCGCCCCCGCAGGGCCTCCACGGTGCGCACTCCGGCCAGGCCCGCTCCCACCACCACGACTTGGTTCACGTTGATGACGATAACGGGGGGTGTGCTTGGACGTCGCACCGAGGCCGTAGGCTGTGGATGAAAGACGCGCGGGAGTCCGGCCGTAACCGGGCTGAGAGGAAGGCTTCGTCGGGCCTTCGACCGCAAGACACCTGATCCGGATCATGCCGGCGAAGGGAGCGCAGGTGAATGTGATCGTTGGTGGCGGGGTCGTCGGACTCTCCGTCGCCTGGCAACTGGCCCGCCAGGGTCACCCGGTGACCGTCGTGGACCCGGCGCCCGGCAAGGGCGCCTCCTACGCGGCCGCGGGCATGCTGGCCCCGGTCAGCGAGGTGACCTACACCGAGACGCCGCTGCTGCGGCTGGGGGCGGCCTCGCTACGCCGCTGGCCCGCCTTCGCCGCGCAACTGACCGCGGACGCCGGACTGACCGCAGATGCCGGACTGACCGCAGACGCCCGGCCGGGCACGGACGCCGGGCGCGGTGCCGGTGGCGGGTCGGACAGGCGCGGCTGGCAGGCCGCCGGCCCTGGGCCGGCCGCGGTGGAGGGGCTGGATCTTCGGACCGAGGGGACGCTGGACGTCGCGTTCGGGGCCGATGACATGGCGGCGCTGGAGGAACTGGCGGCGTACATGGAGAAGCTGGGGCTGCCGGTCGAGCGGCTGACCGGCCGTGAGTGCCGCTGGCTGGAGCCCATGCTGGCCCCGTCCGTGCGTGGCGGGCTGCTGGCCTCCGGCGACGCCTGGGTGGATCCGCGCCGGGTGACGGCGGCGCTGCTGACCGCGCTGGAGCGGCGGGGCGTCCCCGTGGTGCGCGCCCGCGTGACCGAGCTGCTGTACGAGGGCGGCGCGGTCGTGGGAGTACGTCTAGCGCCGCCGGAAGAGCTCGAAGCCGGAGGCATGCCGTCGGAGTTGGCGGCCGAGCGGGTCGTCCTGGCGGCTGGGGCGTGGAGCGCTGGGCTGGCCGAGGTGCCGGTGCGGCCGGTCAAGGGGCAGATCATGCGGTTGCGGTCGCCCCAGCCGCTGCTCGGCCGGTGTGTACGCGGCACGGTGCACGGCTCGTCCGTCTACCTCGTCCCCCGGGGTGACGGCGAGCTGGTGGTCGGGGCCACGCAGGAGGAGATGGGGTTCGACACCAGGGTGACGGCCGGCGGGCTCTACGAGCTGCTGCGCGACGCCAGGGAGCTGGTGCCCGGGGTCACCGAGCTGGAGGTCGCCGACGTGGTGGCCGGGCTGCGGCCGGGCACACCGGACAACCTGCCGGTCATCGGCCCGAGCGGGACGCCTGGGCTGACGTTCGCGACTGGGCATCATCGGGGCGGGGTGCTGCTGGCGCCGCTGACGACGGCCATCCTGCTGGGCGAGGAGAGCGAGCTGGCGGCGTTGTGCGCGCCAGGGAGATTTCGGGAAATTTCATGATTCTTACCATCAACGGGGCCACGCACGAGGTGGCCGACGGTATGACCGTGGCGCAGGCCGTACACACATTGACCCCGGCCACCACCGGAGTGGCAGTGGCCGTGAACGACGAGGTGGTCACCCGCAGCGCCTGGGAGACGACGGCGCTCAGCGACCGTGACCGCGTGGAGGTTCTGACGGCGGTGCAAGGTGGATGATCTGATCATCGCCGGGGAGAAGTTCTCCTCCCGGCTCATCATGGGAACCGGCGGCGCGCCCTCGCTGGAGGTGCTCGACCAGGCGCTGGCGGCCTCGGGCACGGAGCTGACCACGGTGGCGATGCGGCGGCTCGACCCGGAGGCGCGCGGCTCCGTACTGGACGTGCTGCGCAGGCGCGACATCAAGGTGCTGCCGAACACGGCGGGCTGCTTCACCGCGGGCGAGGCCGTGCTGACGGCCCGGCTGGCCAGGGAGGCCCTGGGCACGAACTGGGTCAAACTTGAGGTCATCGCCGACGAGCGGACGTTGTTGCCCGACCCGATCGAGACGTTCGACGCGGCCGAGCGGCTGGTGGCCGACGGGTTCGTGGTGCTGCCGTACATCGGGGACGACCCGGCGCTGGCGCGGCGGCTGGAGCAGGCCGGTTGCGCGGCCGTGATGCCGCTGGGCGCGCCGATCGGCTCGGGACTGGGCATCCGCAACCCGCACAACATCGAGCTCATCGTGGAGGCGGCCTCCGTGCCGGTGGTCCTCGACGCGGGCATCGGCACGGCCAGCGACGCCGCGCTGGCGATGGAGCTGGGCTGTGACGCCGTGTTGCTGGCGACGGCCGTCACGAGGGCGCAGCGGCCCGATCTCATGGCGACGGCCATGAAGGGGGCGGTGGTGGCCGGGCGGCTGGCCCGGCAGGCGGGCCGCATCCCGCGCCGCCGCTACGCGGAGGCGTCCTCCCCGATGACGCCGTGACGGCGGCGTGGCGCGTGGCCGGGGAGGCTGTGGGGCGGGTGCGGGGGCGTTCCAACGAAAACGTCTCCGCATCGGTTTCGGGCGGTCGGGCCCTCCCAGTGGCAAAACGCCCGTAAACTCAGCGGGGTGGATACGACGACTGCGGACCCCCTGGTCGGGCGGCTCCTCGATGGGCGCTATCGCATCGAGAGCCGGATCGCCCGGGGCGGTATGGCGACCGTCTACCTTGCGCTGGACATCCGGCTCGACCGGACGGTGGCGCTGAAGGTCATGCATCGCTCCCTCGCCGAGGACCCGGCGTTCGTCCGGAGGTTCATCGGCGAGGCCAAGTCGGTGGCCAGCCTCTCTCATCCCAACGTGGTGCACGTCTTCGACCAGGGCACCGACAACGACGTCGTCTACCTGTCGATGGAATACGTCCCGGGCCGGACGCTACGTGACATCCTGCGCGAGCGCGGCAGGCTGCCCGCCCGCGAGGCCCTGGAGCTCATGATCCCGGTTCTGGCCGCCCTCGGCGCGGCCCACCAGGCGGGCCTGGTGCACCGCGACGTCAAGCCGGAGAACGTCCTGATGACCGACGACGGCCGGGTCAAGGTCGTCGACTTCGGCCTGGCCAGGGCGATCGAGGCGACCAACCAGACCCGTACCGGCGTGATGATCGGCACGATCGGCTACATGGCGCCGGAGCAGGTCATGACCGGCGCCGCCGACGTGCGCAGCGACGTCTACGCCGCCGGGATCATGCTGTTCGAGCTGGTGACGGGCGAGCAGCCGTATGACGGCGAGACGCCCATGTCGGTGGCCTACCGGCACGTCCACGACACCGTGCCGGCCCCGTCGTCGGTGGCGCACGAGGTGCATCCGCTGATCGACACGCTGGTGGCGCACGCGACCGCCCGCGAGCCGCACGACCGGCCCGCCGACGCGACCGCGATGCTCGTGGCGGCGGTGGACGCGCACCGCATGTTGCCGCGCACGACCTCCCCGCCGGGCAGCGGCCCGATGATGTCCCACGCCCAGCCGCCGCGCACGTTCTCCGGCGCGCAGTCGATGCCGCAGGCGTCCCCCTCGCACACGATGATCCAGCCGCGGGCGGAGATGCCGGAGCAGCGGCGCGGGTTCCGGCCCAACTGGTTCCTGGTGGCGCTGGCCGCGGTGATGGTGGTGGCGGTCGGGCTGACGGGCTGGTATTTCGCCCAGCCCGAATACGTCTCCGTGCCCAACCTGGCCGACAACAACCTCGCGGTGGCCGAGAAGAGCCTCACCGGGGTCGGCCTGCTGATGCGCAAGGCCGAGGGCCAGTACGACGAGAAGGTGCCCGAGGGCCTGGTGCTCAGCACCGACCCGGCGTCCGGCACCGAGTTGGAGAAGGGCTCGACGGTCACGCTGGTGCCCTCGCTCGGGCCTCTGCGCATCGTCGTGCCGAACGTGTCGGGCATGACGGGCAACGACGCCCGCGCCGCGATCGCCAAGGCCGGGCTGACCGTCGGGTCCGTCAGGCGGCTGGCCAACCAGGACGTCGAGCGCGACAAGGTGATCCGCACCTCGCCGCAGGTGGGCGAGAAGGTCAAGAAGAGCGCCAAGGTCTCCATCTTCGTCAGCGCCGGGCTCGTCATGCCCGACGTCTCCGGGATGCCGAAGGACGAGGCCGCCGGCTTCCTCGGCGGGCAGGGCTTCCAGGTGCAGGTCAACGAGGTGGACGACGACGCCGAGCCGTGCACGGTGATCGCCCAGACACCCAAGGCCAAGTCCGAGGTGGACAAGAACGCGCCGGTCATGATCACGGTGGCGCGATGTGGCGGCGACATCCTCGACTGGTTCCGGCAGGGTGACAACGAGGCCCGCGACGACCAGCAGTTCGCCATGGTGCCCGGGGTGATCGGGAAGAACGTCAACGACGCCAAGGCCGAGTTGGAGGCGCTGGGGTTCAAGGTGCAGGTGCAGCGGCTGGGCAACGGCGGCGTGGTGCAGTTCCAGCGGCCGCTGCCCAACAGCGAGCGGCCCCCGCAGAGCACGGTCGTCCTATGGCAGTGAGCCTCAGGCCCCAGGTGCCGGTGAGGCTCAGGCCGGGTGGCCGTGAGCCTCAGGTCAGCTGGGAGTGAGGCTCAGGTCAGGTGGCCGTGGAGCCGGACGCGGGCCAGGCCGCCGTCCGGGTGGATGTCGACGCGCACGTGTGTGACCGGCTCCAGGCCGTCGAGGCGGAAGCGGTGCGGGGTGTCGGGCTGGAGCGGCGTCCTGGGCAGGAGGGGGATCTCGCGGTCCCCGTCCAGGCCCGTCAGTGACACCGCGCCGGGCGCGTTGAACAGCAGGTTCGTGGTGTCGATCTCGGCCAGCCTGACCACCCCGCGCCCGGCCAGGCGGATGACGAGCCAGTCGTTGCCCGGGCCGCGCCGCCTGGCGGTCTCCCAGCCCTCGGCCTGGTGCCGGGCCAGGCCGGGCGCGATGACGTTGTTGGGCGCCGAGTAGAACTCGTCGGAGCAGGCGGTGACCAGGCCGCCGTTGGCGAGGGCGGCCAGGTCGAGGCCGAGGCCGTCGTAGAGGGTCAGGTCGGGGCGGACCTCGCCGTGCACCCGGAGCCGGGCGACGCCGCCGTCGGGGTGGATGGTGAGCCGCACGTGGGTGTAGCGGTGGTCGTCGGCGACCTCGAAGTGCTGCTCGGCGTCTCCCTTGAGCGGCGACCTCGGTACGATCTCCGTCCACGTCCCCGCCAGCGCCTCGGCCGCGGAGGGATGCCCTTCGAGGGCGATCGCCTCCACGGAGGCGTACGGCGGATAGTTGCCCTTGAACCAGGCCGTGTCGATCACCACGCCGCGGATCACGCCCGGCATCCCGAGCCGTACGAGGGCCCAGTCGTGCCCGGGTGAGCGGCGGCGCCGGGTCTCCCAGCCGTCGTACACCTGCCCCTTGTTGCCGAAGGTCTCCGGCCTGAACCCCGGCCGGCCCGGCCTGATCAGGCTCTCCTTCTCGGCGAACGACTCGTCGCTGGCCGCCACGACGGACCCGCCGAGGGTGCGCAGGGCGAGGTCGGGCAGGGTGGTGAACATCTAGTGAGCCCCCAACAGGAATCGTCCGTGCGGCGAGCCGTCCACCGGGCGGCCGCGCAACCAGGTGGTCAGGACGGCGCCCTTGAGCGTGCGGCCGTGGTAAGGAGTGACCGGGTTCTTGTGGTGGAGGCGGGCGGCGTCGATCAGGTTGTCGGCCTCGGGATCGAAAGCCACCAAATCAGCGTCATTACCAACCTTTAGCCCGCCTTTTCCCGAAATTTCGGCCAATGTGGCGGGGTTGGTGGACATCCAGCGGACCACGTCCTCCAGTCCGAACCCTCTGCGTGCCCCCTCCGTCCAGATGGCGGCCAGCCCGAGCTGGAGCGAGGCGATGCCGCCCCACGCGGCGGCGAAGTCGGGCACCTTCAGCTCGGCCGTCGAGGGCGAGTGGTCGGAGACGACGCAGCTCAGCACGCCCCTCGCCAGCCCGTCCCAGAGCAGGTCGCGGTTGGCCTCGGAGCGGATGGGCGGGCAGCACTTGTACGTGGTCTCCCCCTCGGGCACCTGCTCGGCCGCCAGCGTCAGGTAGTGGGGGCAGGTCTCGGCCGACACCGCCACCCCCCTGGCCTGGGCCGCCTCCAGGACGTCGAGGCAGTCGGCGCTGGAGACGTGCAGGATGTGCACCCGCGCCCCGGTCTCCTCCGCCAGCCGCACGACCTGCTCGACGGCGCTGCGCTCGGAGGCCCCCGGCCGCGAGTCCAGGAACTCCCGGTAGGTGGGCCCGCCCGGCTCGGCCAGCAGCGCGGGGTCCTCGGCGTGCACCACCGTCAGCCCGCCGAACCCGGCGATCTCCTCCAGGGCGAGCCGCAACTCGGCAGCGGACAGCGGCGGGAACTCCTCGACCCCGGACGGCGACATGAAGCACTTGAACCCGCGGACCCCGCGCTCGTGCAGGGGCGCGAGGTCCTTGACGTTGCCGGGCACGGCCCCGCCCCAGAACCCGACGTCCACGTGGCACTGCCCCTCGGCGGCCCGCAGCTTGACGTCGAGGGCCTCGGCGCTGACGGTGGGCGGCAGGGAGTTGAGCGGCATGTCCACGATCGTGGTGACGCCTCCGGCGGCGGCGGCCCTGGTCGCGGAGTCGAAGCCCTCCCAGTGGGTGCGGCCGGGCTCGTTGACGTGGACGTGGGTGTCGACCAGGCCGGGCAGCAGGGCCAGGTCGTGCAGGTCGATGTCCTCGGTGGCGGTCAGCGGCTCGGTGTAGTCGTACAGGGCGGCGATCTTCTCGCCCCGTACGGCGAGCGCGGCGGGCCGCTCCCCCTCGGGCGTGACGGTCCTGCGGGATCTGACGACGAGGTCGAATCCGGTCATCCGTTCCCCTCGGGAAAGCGCTCGGCGGCGAGCCGGGCGGCGAGGCGTTCGAGCAGCGGCCCTGCCTCGGCCATGCAGCGGGCCGGGTCGGGCTCCAGGTCCGTCAGGGCGTAGGCGGCCTCGATGCCGGCGGCCTTCAGCTCGGCGTCGGTGAGCGTACGGCGGCCGCAGACGGCCACCACGGGCACTCCCGCCCTGGCCGCGGCCTGGGCCACGCCGACGGGCGCCTTGCCGCGCAGCGACTGCTCGTCCAGCGACCCCTCGCCGGTGATCACCAGCCGCGCGCCCTTGACCAGCTCGCCGAACCCGAGCAGGTCGAGCAGGTAGTCGATGCCGGGCCGCAGCTCGGCGTGCAGGAACGCCAGCGCCGCGAACCCGACCCCGCCGGCCGCGCCCGCTCCCGGCGCCCCCGCGACGCCCATCGCGCGCGGTGTGCCGTCGTGCTCGACGGCGCCTGCCAGCCCGTGCGTGGCGGTCGCGACCGCGGCCAGGCGGGACAGCGCGGCCTCCAGCGTCTTGACGTCGCCGGGGGTGGCGCCCTTCTGGGGCCCGTAGACGGCGGCGGCGCCGTGCGGGCCGAGCAGGGGGTTGTCCACGTCGCTGGCCACCACGAACTCGACGCCGGAGACGTCGAGGAAGCCCGACAAGTCGATCCTGGCCAGGTCCTTCAGCGCGGCCCCGCCTCTGGGCAGATCGTCGCCGTCCGCGTCCAGCAGGCGGGCGCCGAGTGCCTGCGCCATGCCCGCGCCCCCGTCGGTGCAGGCGCTGCCGCCCAGGCCGAGGACCACCCGCTTGGCGCCCCGGCGTACGGCGTCGGCGATCAGTTCGCCGGTGCCGTAGCTGGTGGCGGTCAGCGGCTCGCGCCCGCCGGGCAGGCGGCGCAGGCCGGACGCCTCCGACAGCTCGACCACGGCGGTGCCGGCGGCCTGCCACGCGTAGGAGGCCGGCACGCGCTCGCCCGTGGGCCCGGTGACCTCGATCGTGATCCGGCCGAACCCGCCCGCCACGGCGGCGTCCACGGTGCCGTCGCCCCCGTCGGCCACGGGCAGCTCCACCGTGGGCACGCCGAGCCCGGCCGACACCCGGGAGGCCACCTCGGCCGCCGTCAGCGACCCCTTGAACTTGTCCGGGGCGACCAGAACGTGCTGAACCACTACGAACTCCCACCTGATGATGAACAATGTCCTGACACGCCTTCCTGCCCGGTGCGAGCGGGCAGGAAGGCGTGACTCATCATCACATCCCGGGCTCGCGGCGGTCCGGCCGCAGGTGGTTGAAGACGAGGTTCAGGACGATCACCAGCAGGCTACCCGTGCTGATGCCGCTGTTCAGAATGGTCTGGGACCAGTCGGGGAACTTGTCGTAGAAGTCCGGCACGCCGACCGGGATGGCGGCCACGCCGATGGAGACGGCCACGATGACCAGGTTGTGGTTGCCCTCGAAGCTCACCTTCGTCAGCGTGCGGATGCCGCTGGCGGCCACGGTGCCGAACATGGCGATGCCGGCGCCGCCGAGCACGGGCTGCGGGATGGCCGCGATCACCGCGCCGAGCATGGGGATGAGGCCGAGGACCACGAGGATGCCGCCGGCGGTGGCGACGACCCAGCGGCTGCGTACGCCGGTCAGCCCCACGAGGCCGACGTTCTGGGCGAAGGCGGTGTAGGGGAAGGTGTTGAACACGCCGCCGAGCGCGGTGGACAGGCCGTCGGCGCGCAGCCCGTCCGCCAGCCGCCGCGGGGTGAGGTCGGAGCCGGTCATCTCGGCCACCGCCACGAAGTCGCCGGTGGTCTCGGTCATGGAGACGAGCATGACCACGCACATCGAGACGATCGCGGTGAGCTCGAAGGCCGGCAGCCCGAACGCGAACGGCGTGCTGATCCCGAACAGGTCGGCCGAGCCCACGTTCGAGAAGTCCGTGAACCCGAGCGGGATGGCCACCAAGGTGCCCGCGGCGATGCCGGCCAGCACGGCGATCCGGCTGAGGAACCCCTTGGAGAGCCGGTAGACGGCCAGGATGAACAGCAGCACGGCGGCGGCCATGGCGATGTTGCGCGGCTGCCCGTACGTGGGGCTGCCCACTCCCCCGACGGCCCAGCGGGCGGCCACCGGCAGCAGCGACATCCCGATGATCGTGATGATGGTGCCGGTGACGAGCGGCGGGAAGAACCTGACGATCCTGGCGAAGTAGGGTGCGACGGCCACGACGAGCAGCCCCGACACGATGACGGCGCCGTAGATGGCGGGCAGCCCGCCCTGGGTGGTGCCGATCAGCACCATCGGGGTGACGGCCGCGAACGTGCAGCCCTGCATGATGGGCAGCCGGACCCCGAACCGCCACACGCCGACGCACTGGATGAGCGTGGCGATCCCGCTGATCAGCAGGTCGGCGTTGATCAGGTACGCGAGCTGGTCGGGAGGCAGCTTGAGCGCTCCGCCCACGATGAGCGGCACCGCCACGGCTCCCGCGTACATCGCCAGCACGTGCTGCAGCCCGAGCGTGCCGAGTTGCACGGCCGGCAGGCGGGCGTCGACCGGATGGACCTCACTCTTCACGGGTCACTCCAGGTTCAGGGGGGTGGCCTCCAGTGAAGCAAGCCATCCCCGCCCGAACCTATGCACGAGCCCATCAACCGCCGCCCGCCCTGCCCGTCGTCAGGTGTGGGATCCTCCAACGCCGCTCACTGCGGGGGCGAAGGCGTTTGTGCGATTCTGACGAACTCCTCGAAGGAGTAGCGGCCGTCCTGGTCGAAGTCGGCCTCCTGGCTCATCGCCCCGAGGGCCTCCGCCGGGAGGTCGGGGAAGTGCCGATTCAGCTCCACCTCGCTGATGTAGCCGTCGCCGTCGGTGTCGATCGAGGCGAACGTGCTCTTGAGCTGCGCCAGCCGCTCGTCTGTGGGTTCCGCCGACACGGGACCGCCCTTCCTACGCGTTTCGGACATTTACACCCTAGTGGGACCGACATCATGGACCCATGACGCGTGTGGGAGAGCCCGGCGGCCCGGTCACGCTCGTCAGCCGCTACGAGCCGGCGCTCTGATCCCCGTGCACCTCCTTGGCGACGGTGAAGCCCCGCTCCTGCGCCAGCCGCATCAGCCGCCGGTGCGCCTCTGCGCCCGCGCGGCCGGCCGCGTCGTGGGCCACGGTCCTCAGCTCGCCGTCCGCGACCACCGTCCGGCCGCCGACCAGCACGCGGACCAGCGGCGGCGGGGGTCCGAAGACGAGCGCGCAGACGGGGTCGGCGACGGCGGCGGTGTACGGCCCGTCCACGCGCCACAGGGCGATGTCGGCGAGTTTGCCGGGCTCCAGTGAGCCCAGCTCGCCCTGCCTGCCGAGGTTGCGGGCGCCGCCCAGCGTGCCCAGTTCCAGGGCCTGCCTGGCGGTGAGCGCCCCGGGGCCGTACCTGGCGCGCTGGAACAGCAGGGCCTGCCGCATCTCCCCCGCCAGCGGGGTCAGCTCGGAGGAGGCGCTGCCGTCCACGCCGAGCCCCACGTTCGCGCCGCGCCGCAGCAGCTCCGACACGCGGGCGATCCCCGCGCCGAGCCGCCCGTTGGAGGAGGGGCAGTGCGCGGCGCCGGTGCCGGTCGCGGCCAGCTTGCCGATGTCGGCGTCGCTCAGGTGCACGGCGTGCGCGAACCACACGTCGGGGCCCAGCCAGCCGAGCTTGTCCATGTAGTCCACGGGCCGCAGCCCGAACTGCTCCAGGCAGTGCTCGTCCTCGTCGAGGGTCTCGGCGAGGTGCGTGTGCAGGCGTACGCCCTTGGCCCTGGCCAGCGCGGCGGACTCGGTCATCAGCTCGGCGCTGGCCGAGAACGGCGAGCACGGCGCGACCACCACGCGCGACATCGAGGAGGGCGACGGGTCGTGGTAGGCGTCCACGGCCTCGGCGGTGGCGGCCAGGATGTCGTCCAGCTCCTCGACCACGACGTCGGGCGGCAGCCCTCCCTTGGACTGCCCCCGGTCCATGGAGCCGCGCGCCGGGTGGAACCTCAGCCCCACCTCGCGGGCGGCCTCGATCTCGGCGGCGAGCAGGTCGCCCCTGCCCTTGGGGAAGATGTAGTGGTGGTCGCTGGTGGTGGTGCAGCCCGACAGCGCCAGCCAGCCCAGCCCCGCCGACGCCGCGCCCCTGACCACCTCGGCGTCCATGGCGGCCCACACCTGGTAGAGCGCCACCAGCCACTCGAACAGGGTGGCGTCCTGGGCGAGCCCCTGGGAGGCCCACTGGTAGAGGTGGTGGTGGGTGTTGACCAGGCCGGGGGTGGCCAGGCAGCCGGTGCCGTCGATCCGGGAGGCGCCGGGGACGTCGGGCGCGGGCCCGGGGCCCAGCGCGGTGATCCGATCCCCCTCGATCCTGATATATCCGGATTCGATCTCGGGGCCGACGACCGGGGCGATGTGCACGTTGCCGATGACGACGCTCACGGGGTGGCCTTCCTGACGGCGGCGAGGCGTACCGCGTCGAGGATCTTCTCGTAGCCCGTGCACCGGCACAGATTGCCCGCCAGCGCCTCCCTGATCTCCGCGTCCGACGGCCGCGGCACGCGTTCGAGCAGGTCGTGGGCCTGAACCAGCAGTCCTGGCGTGCAGAAGCCGCACTGCACGGCCCCGCACTCCACGAACGCCTCTTGGATCGGATCGAGCCGGTCGCCGTCGGCCAGGCCCTCGACGGTACGCACCCGCCGCCCCTCCGCCTGCCCGGCGGCGACCAGGCAGGCGCAGACCGGCACGCCGTCGAGGTAGACCGTGCAGGAGCCGCATTCGCCCTGCTCGCAGGCGTTCTTGGAGCCGGGCAGGCCGAGGCGCTCGCGCAGCACGTACAGCAGGCTCTCGCCCTCCCAGACGTCCTCCGCCCGCTCCTCGCGGCCGTTGACCGTGAAGGTGACGCGCATCAGGCTGCCCTCTTTTCCAGGTGGTCGTTCCAGGCCCAGGTGAGCGTGCGGCGGGCCATCACGCCGATGGCGTGCACGCGGTACGCGGCGGTGCCCCGCACGTCGTCGATCGGCGCGGCGGCCCGCGCGCACAGGTCGCCGAAGCGCCGCAGCAGCGCGGGGTCGAGCGGCGCGTCCCAGTCGAGCTCGGCGGCCAGCAACTCCTCGGCCTCCAGCGCCCGGCGCGGGGTGGGCGCGGCCGAGCCGAGACCGGTGCCGACCCGCCGCTCCCTGGGATGCAGCGCGACCGCGAACGAGCACACCGCGATCACCATGGCGTTGCGCGTGCCGACCTTGGAGAAGTATTGGGGCCCTGTCGCGGGCGGCACGTGCACGGCCCTGATCAGCTCGTCCGGCTCCAGCGCGCTGCGCTTGACCCCGAGGTAGAACTCGGCGGCCGGGATCATCCTGACGCCCCGCTCGCGCGACTCCACCTCGACCACCGCCCCCGCCGCCAGCAGCGGCGGATGGCTGTCACCGGCGGGCGAGGCCGCGCCGAGGTTCCCGCCGACGGAGCCGCGGTTGCGGATCTGCGGCGAGCCGACCGTGCGCGCGGCCTGCGCGAGCCCCGGCAGCGGCCCGCCGAGCTCGTCGATCACCACCGTGTACGGCACCCCGGCCCCCACCCGGCAGTGCCCGCCCGTCATCGACCATTCCCGCAGCTCCGCCACCCGGTTGAGGTCGAGCAGCGCCGTCGGCCTGCGCACGTCGAAGTTGAGCTCCACCATCACGTCGGTGCCGCCCTGGATGGGCACCGCCTCCGGCCGGTCCGCCTTGGCGGCCAGCGCCTCCTCCCACGTCGTGGGGCGCAAGAAGTCCATTTTCCCGCCTATTCCCATGCGAATCCGGCGGCGGGCGCGTCCTCGCGCAACACGCCACCCTCGATCAGACCGTACGGCCGGTCGGCGGCGAAGAAGACCTCGTTGTTGTTGTCCAGCCCGAACGGCGACAGGTCCACCGGGAAGTGATGCTTGTTCGGCATGGCCAGCCTGACCTCGCAGATCTCGGGGCAGGCGGTCAGGGCTCGCTCGCCCATGGCGTACAGGGTCTGCTGGAGCGAGAGGCTGTGGGTGCCGGCGAACGCGTCGAGCAGCGCCCCCCTGACCTCCTCGTACACCTTGACGTAGGAGGCGGTGTCGTCCGCTCTGTGCCGCCACTGCGCGGCGACGGCGGTGGCCAGGATGCGGTCGGTGGTGGGTTCGAGGGTGGTGTACTCGTCCACGATGTAGCCGTGGAACTCCGAGCCCGTCGAGTTCAGCACCACCAGGTCCTTCAGCCCCGACACGACCGTGGTGCGGCCGTCGATGTCGTGGTGGACCACGCAGGTGCGCACCTCGCCGCCGTCGCGCACGAACGAGTGCGCGCCCGTACGGTTCCAGCCGTACTCCTCGACCTCCACCCTGGCGTGGTGGATCGGGCGTTGCGACCCGACGAAGTGCCTGGCCAGCAGGAGGGCGAACTCCTCGATCTGGCCGACGCCGTGCCGCCTGGCGAAGGCGTAGACGGTGTTCTTCTGTGTGTCGGTGGGCAGCACGGTGGCGTTGTCGCCGGTCAGGTGCACGGCCTCCATGTCGCCCGACAGCGCGATGCTGACGCTGACGTCCTTGACGTGGTGCGTCGGGCCGTCCCTGACCACGTGGACGAGCCTGGTCTCGGCCTTGCCGTAGCGGTTGGCGCCCAGCTTGACGGTCATCTAACTCCCTCGGTAGGTGGAGTACGCGTACGGGCTGAGCAGCAGCGGCACGTGGTAGTGCTGGTCGGGGTCGGTCACGGTGAAGGTGACGACGACCTCCGGATAGAACGTCTCCTCCAGGTATGCCCCGGTGTCGAAGACGACCCGGTGCACGCCGGGGCCCGGGTTCCAGCCCTTGAGCCGCCCGTCTGCGTCGGTGTGGCCCTCGGCCACCACCCGGCCGTCGTGCTCCAGGCGTACACGCAGGCCGGCGGCGGGCCGGCCGGTGACCGCGTCCAGCACGTGAGTGGACAGGCTCATGACCCCTCCTCCAAGAGCTTGCCCAGCCGCAGCCGGGTGATGGCGGCCAGCTCGCCCCGCACGACCTCGCGCTCGCGCTCCGCGTCGTTGCCCAGCCGTTCCCTGAGCCTGGCCAGGAGCTGCTCGCCAGTGAGGCCGGTGGCGCAGACGAGGTAGACGTGCCCGAACCGCTCCTCGTAGGCCCTGTTGCCCTCGGCGAGCGCCGCGCGCAGCCCGTCCTCGACGCCTGACTGCTCCTGCCGCGACCAGGACGCCTCCCTGCCGCCCCCGCCGGGTCGCTCGCCGATCCTGGGGTGCGCCCGCAGCGCCTCCAGCACCTCGCCCCAGTCCAGCTCCAGCACGGCCGCGCCGGCGGCGGCGAGCAGCCGGTCCGGGTCGTCGTAGGGCCGCAGCGCGGCCACCTTCCCCGCGAAGGCCGGGGAGGCGCAGCAGGCCAGCAGGCCGGCCTCCGCCTCTGCCGGGGACCGGGCGTTGAAGGCGGTGAGCGTGTCGGGCATGTCAGAAGTACACACATGCGCTTCGTGCCCGGTCCATCCGCGAGAACTCCCAACTCCCGACCCCGATGCCCGGCCCTTTTGGTGGCATGCTCCAATCGCACCGTCGGCACGTGCCAGAAGGCGGGCTTTCCCCGTCTCTGGTGACGCCGTAGGGCGTTCCCCGCGGGCCGGGGCGGCAAGGGGCACTTGGCGCAAGCTTTGTACGCCGCCGCGCTGATCAGCGGAACTGTCCGCCGCGGGCCGTAAACTGGGGGCCATCATGCACCCAACATCCCTCATCGGCGGACACGTGTCCGTCACGGGCGGCCTGGCGACCGGCGGCCTCAAATACATGGCCGAGATCGGCGCCGAGATGATCCAGGTCTTCGTCACCAACCCGCGCGGCTGGGCGCTCACGGAAGGCAAGCCCGACCAGGACGCCAAGCTGGCCGAGTCGGGCGTGGCGGCGTTCATCCACGTGCCCTACCTCGTCAACTTCGGCTCGCCCAGCCCGGAGACGCTGGCCAACTCGATCGCGATCGTGCGGCACACGTTGCGGCGCGGGGTCGAGACCGGGGCGAAGGGGGTCGTGGTGCACACCGGCTCTGCGGTCACGCAGTCGCGCGACGACGCGCTGCGGCAGGTCCACGACAACCTGGTGCCGCTGCTGGAGGAGATCCCCGAGGGCGGGCCCGACCTGCTGCTCGAGCCGATGGCGGGCCAGGGCGCGATGTTGTGCGCCACCGTCCAGGACCTGGAGCCCTATCTGGCCGCGCTCGACTGGCATCCCCGCGCCCGCATCTGCCTCGACACCTGTCACGCCTTCGCCGCCGGTCACGACCTGGCCGCCGAGGGCGGGGTGGAGGAGACGTTCGACGCCCTGCACACGATCGCGCCCGGGCGGCTCAAGCTGATCCACGCCAACGACTCCAAGGACGTGTGCGGAGCGAAGAAGGACCGGCACGAGAAGATCGGGGCCGGCCACATCGGCGCCCAGCCGTTCGCCGACCTCATGCGGCATCCGGCGGTGGCCGGGGTGCCGATCTGCATCGAGACCCCGGGCAAGGCGCCCGAGCACGCCGAGGACATCGCGCTGCTGAAGAAGCTCCGCGACGGCTGAGCAACCAGGTGACGGCGGGGGATAAGTCCGGCACCTGACCTCGAACCGTGATAGGGGCACCCGCTCGCGCGATCCGACCGCCCCCGAAGGCCGGATCGCGGGGCCCGGTCGTGCGGCCTCGCGGGCGCCCCTTCACGGATCCGGCGTGTCGGGCCCAACCCCCCGGTCAAGGGCCCGACAGCCGCGGCGACCTGCGCGTCACCGGTGAACCCTGCGCATCAGACCTGTCGTGAGCCTTCCGGCTCGTCCCCCCCGATGCGCCGGGATGGCTTCCGATGCCGAAACACTACGGTTGCGATCTTGTGGGCAACACCCTGTTTACGGACAGCTCGTCGAGCGGCGTGTAGTCAGCGACATACGGAGAGTCACCTCACGACGAGCGGTCACCCCGGAACGACGAACGGTAGGTTGGGGGGCCCGCGAAAGGCTCGGGCACGTGCATCCTGGCCATCATCCGGACCACTCCTCGCGGCATACGACCCGGCGTGACCAGGGAAATCACTACCATCGTGGCAAAGGCGACCGGCACGGCGACCGGTGCGGGGCAGGAAGTCAGCACGCCCATCTTCACGCCTGCCCGCTCCCCGATCACCAGCGCCACCGTCATGCCCCCGCCGAGCACGAACCCCGCCGCCGCCCCCACGTCCGTCAGCCGCCGCCACCAGATCCCGAGCACCAGCAGCGGGCAGAACGTGGCCGCGGACAGGCTGAAGCCGAGCAGCACGAGCGGCACCGACGCCGCCGGAGCGGTGAGCGCGGCCACCGCGACCGAGCACAGCAGCACCACGGTCACGGCCACGCGGAACGAGCGCGCCCCGGCCCGCGTCACGCACGCCGACAGCGCGCCGCCCACGGCGACCAGCACACCCCCGGTGGTGGCCAGGAAGGCGGCGAACGCCCCGGCCGCCAGCAACCCCGTGAGCAGGTCCCCCGCGGTCCCTGGGAGCATTCTGGCGGGCAGCAGGAGCACGATCTCGTCGGTGGCGGCGCCCCGCACATGCGCGTGCCCCAGGACGCCGTACAGCGGCGGCACGACGCAGAACCCGGCCAGCATGACCTGCGTGGCCACGATCGAGCGCCGTGCCCCGCGGCCGTCCCTGCTGCTGTAGACCCGCACGATCACGTGCGGCAGCCCCATCGTGCCCAGCGCGCACGACAGCAGCACGGCCAGCACCCCGGGCAGCGACGGGTCGCCCGCCCCCGCCAGCCCGGCGGCCACGGCCCGGTAGCCCCCCTCGAACCAGGCGACATGCCACCCCCCCGCCATCCACCAGCACGCCACCCCGACCCCGACGAACACCACCAGCTTCAGCCAGAACTGCGAGGCCTGCACGCTCGTCACGCTCCCCAGCCCGCCGGCCAGGGCCACGACCAGCGCCGCCACCGCGACGCCCGCCCAGCCCAGCCACGGCGGCAGCCCGGTCAGCAACTTCACCACCGCCCCGGCGGCGTGGAACTGGGCCACGATGAAGGTCATCCCGATCACGAGCACGAAACACGTGGTGAAGCGGCGCAGCAGCGCCGAGCGCAGCCGCCACTCGGCGAAGTCCGGCAGCGTGTACGTCCCCGACCGCCGCAGCGGCGCCACCACGAGCGCCAGGATGACGACGAACCCGGCCGCGGCCCCCACCGGGTACCACAACATCGGCGAGCCGTGGGTGGCGATGAGCCCGGCCGTGCCCAGGCAGGCGGCGGCCGAGGTGTACTCGGAGGTGATCGCGGCGCCGTTCCACCAGGGAGGAACCGCCCTGGCCGCCACGTAGAGGCTGGACACACCGCTGGCGCGGCGCGGTCGCGCGGCGCCCACCATGACGCCCAGAACCAGCACGAAGGCGATCCCGGTCAGCACCGCGACGGTCATCTCTCCAGCCGCTCCGCCCGCCTGAGCTGCAACACGGCCAGGCCCACCCACGCCGCCTGAACGACCACCGACAGCGCCACCCAGGCCACGGGGTCGGGCACCCACACGGCCACGATCGGGGTGCCCACCAGCAGCCCGGCGACGGCGCCCACGGTGAGCAGCGCCTGTCGTAACTGCCGGCCCACGATGGCGGGCACGTCGGCCCCGCGCTCGCCCGGGTCGGAGCGGCCCCGGGGGCGCCTGAGCGCGGCGGGCCGCCGCGACACGACGACGCGCCGCCCCACCGTCACCTGTGCGCGCCCATCAATGCGCCCGTCAATGCGACCCTCGATGCGCCCGTCGATGCGCCCGTCGATGCGCCCGTCAGCGAGTCCGCCGTCGGGGCCGTCACGAGATCAGGCCACGGTGCTGGCGTACGAGCTGCTCGCGCACCTGCCGGCTGTGCCGTCTGCTGACCTGCAGCGTCTCGGTGCCGACGGTGAGCGTCACCCGCCCGCCCTCGAACCTCAGCTCGCTGACGTGCCGCCCCGAGACCAGCGTGCTGCGGTGGATGCGGATGAACCCGGCCTCCGACCAGCGCCGCTCCAGCGCGGCCAGCGACATGCGCACGAGGTAGCTGCCGTCCACGGTGTGCAGGCGCACGTAGTCGCCCTTGGCCTCGGCGAACCAGACGGCCTGCTGCGGCACGAACCGGGTGCGCCCGCCCAGCTCGACCGGGATCACGTCGTCCTGGCCCGGCTCGGGCGCGGGGCACGTGACGGCCTCCAGCCTGCGCACCGCCTCCGACAGCCGCTCGGCCCTGACGGGCTTGAGCAGGTAGTCGACCGCCTCCAGCTCGAACGCCTGCACCGCGCACTCCTCGTGCGCCGTGACGAACACCAGTCTGGGCGGGCTGGGGAACCCGCCGACCAGCCGGGCGAGGTCGAGCCCGTCGAGCCCGGGCATCCGGATGTCGAGGAACACGCCGTCGAGCCGCTCCCCGCCACCGATCATCTGGACCATGTCCTGCAGCGCCGTCACGCCGTCGGCCGCGGTCATGACGTGTTCGATTCTGTCGTCCTGGCGCAACAAGTAGGCGAGCTCCTCCAGAGCGGGCACCTCGTCGTCGACGGCCAGAACTCTCAACATGTCCACCACGCTGCCGTATGAAAGCAGAGGTCACAAGAGACACGCCAGCATAGCGTAAGTATTTGACTACAATGAGCTCACCTGATTCTTGGGCACGCGCAGCCGCACCTTCGTGCCCGCGCCCAGCGCCGTCTCCACGACCAGCCCGTAGCCGTCGCCGTAGATCTGGCGCATGCGCAGGTCCACGTTCGCCAGCCCGATGCCGCTGCCCTCGCGGGCCGGGTTCTCGTCCAGCATGCGCCGCGCGCACTCGGGGTCCATCCCCGTGCCGTCGTCCTCGACCGAGATGTGCGCCTCCGGCCCCGCGTCGCGCACCACGACCCGCACCTCGCCGGAGCCGCCGCGCCCGCGCATGCCGTGCTTGATGGCGTTCTCGACCAGCGGCTGCAGGCACAGGAACGGCACCGGGACGGGCAGCACCTCCGGGGCCACCTGCACGCTGAAGCGCAGCTTGTCGCCGAAGCGGGCGCGTTCGAGCACGAGGTAGCGGTCGACGCAGGTCAGCTCGTCGGCCAGGGTGGTGAAGTCGTGCGCGCGGCACAGGGCGTACCGGGAGAAGTCGGCGAAGTCGAGCAGCAGCTCGCGGGCGCGCCTGGGGTCGGTGCGGACGAACGAGGCGATCGTCGTCAGCGCGTTGTAGACGAAGTGCGGCGAGATCTGCGCGCGCAGGGCGCGCATCTCCGCCTCCAGCGCGCGCCGCCGGGAGGCGTCGAGCTCGGCCAGTTCGAGCTGTCCCGAGACCCAGCGGCCGACCTCGGTGACGGTACGCACGAGCGCGGCGCTCACCTCGTCGTCGAAGGCCGCCAGCGCGCCCACCACCGTGCCGTCCACGCTCAGCGGCACCACGACCGCCCCCTGGGGCTCGCCGGGGAACACCTGCGCCCGCCCGGCGGCCAGCGTGGCGCGGGCGTAGGTGAGCACGTCGTCGGTGCACGGCCCCTCCCAGGCCAGCGCGGCGTCCGTCGAGGTGATAGCGACGGCCTGGGTGCCGAGCAGGATCCGCAGGTGCCGTACGGCCTTACGGGCGGAGTCGCGGTCGAGCCCGGCGCGCAGCGACGGGCCGGCCATCGCGGCGATGTGCAGCGTGGTGAACGTCGCGTCGTCCGTCCTGCGCTCGTCCGGCGGCGCGGAACCGGGCCAGAGAGCCCGGGCGAACGCGAAGCCCAGCAGGAAGGTCAGGAGGGAGGACAGCGCCACGCACGCGGTGGTCAGCATGCGGGAAACCGTAGCCAATAACGCAGTGTGCCCGGGGGAAAACCCGGAGTGAAGTCAGGGTGGCCCCTCGCCGGGTTCTTCCTGGTAGGAGTAGCGCTGCTCGCGCCACGGATCGGCCACGTTGTGGTATCCGCGCTCCTCCCAGAAGCCCCGGCGATCTTCGAGGAGGTATTCGATGCCGCGCACCCACTTGACGCTCTTCCACGCGTACAGGTGGGGCACCACGAGCCGCAGCGGGAAGCCGCGGTCGGGGCTGAGCGGTTTCTCCTCCAGTTCCATGGCGAACAACGTGTCGGGGGCGGCGAAGTCGGACATCCGCAGGTTGGCGCTGTAGCCGTATTCGGCCCAGATCATCACGTGCCGCACGCCGGCGTCGGGCGGAACGGCCGCGATGATCGTGGCCGGGGTGACGCCGCGCCACTCGTTGGCCATGAGCGAGAACTTGGTGACGCAGTGGAAGTCCGCGACGCGGGTCCTGCGCGGCAGTTGTTCGAACGCGGCCCAGTCGAAGCGGTGCTCCTCACCGGAGGCGGTGGCGCCGAAGACGCAGAAGTCCCAGCTCTCCGGCTTGAACGCGGGCACCCGGCCGTAGTGGATCACGGGTCGGCCGCGCGGGACGTACTGGCCTGGAGGCAGGCGCGACTCTTCCACGATCACTCCCCTCACCACTCTCGGGTCTTGGGCCATCCTGCCATCGGGTCGCCGGTGCCCGCCCAGCGGGTGCGGTGCTGCGCGATATCGTACTCAGCAGTAACTTGAGTACGGCAACCCATGTGCCGCGCTCTGCCCGGCGACACGATGGCTGCATGACGAAGCCCATCCAACCCACCCAGACCACCGCGTTCTACGCCCAGGCGATCCTGTCGTTCGCCATCTCGCTGACCTCCGTGGTCATCTCGCTGGTCTACCTGCCCGCCGACGGGTGGATCAAGGCGTTCCTCGGGCTCGGCTTCCTGTACGTCGTCACCTCCACCGTCACCCTGTGCAAGGTCGTCCGCGACCGGCAGGAACTGTCGGAGGTCACCAACCGGGTCGACCAGGCCCGCCTCGACAAGCTGCTGGCCGAACACGACCCGTTCAAGGTCGACGCCTGACCCGCGGGGGCTTCCGAGACACGGCGGGGACCCGCGACGGGCCCCCGCCGGCCACGGTCAGAGGGTGTACTCCTGGATCGAGTCGGCGAGCTGCACGCACAGCTCCTCGGCGTCGAGCCGCTTCTCGATCTGCTTCAGGTCCTCGATCTTGGCCCGGGTCTCGGCCCGCTTGGGCGCCAGCAGCGAGCAGCAGTCCTCGTCGGGCAGCTCCGAGATCTCCAGCGTGCCGAGGCGCCGGGCCTCGGCCATGATCTCGGTCTTGTCCCAGCCCACCAGCGGCCGCAGGATCGGCAGCTCCACGGCCTGGTCCTGGGCGGTGATGTTGGTCAGCGTCTGCGACGACACCTGGCCGAGCGCGTCACCCGTGATCAGGGCGGCGGCGCGGATGCGGTGGGCGACCTCCTCGGCCGTCTTGAGCATGAGCCGCCGCTGCGCGATCACGGCCAGCCGGTCCTGCCCCGAGGCGCGGATCGACTGCTGCGCCTTGCCGAACGGCACCACCCACAGGCGCGATCCGCCCTGGAACCGGTCGAGCTTCCTGACCAGCGCGTACGCCTTGTAGATCGACTCCGAGGTGGTGAACGGGATGCCGGAGAAGTGCAGGAAGTCGACGTGCAGGCCGCGCCGCATCATCCGGTAGGCAGCCACCGGCGAGTCGATGCCGCCCGACATGAGGACGAGCGCCCGCCCGCTGCTGCCGACCGGCAGGCCGCCCTGCCCGGGGATGCCGCCGGTGAAGATGAACACCTCGTCCCTGTCGACCTCGATGAACAGCGTCAGCTCGGGGTTCTTCAGGTCGACCGGCAGGCCGTACTCGTCGTTGATGGCGCCGCCCACGAGCCGGTCGAGCTCGTTGGAGCGCAGCGGGAAGCGCTTGTCGCGGCGGCGGGAGCGGACCGCGAAGCGGGCGCCCCGCTTGGCCTCCTCGCTCTCCCCCGCCAGCTCCACCCCCGCCTTCAGGACGGCGTCCGGGTCCTTGGCGACCCGCCAGGCGCGGTGGATCCAGACCAGCCCGGGCACGTCGGAGACGCGCTGGGCCACGGCTTCCGCCTGCTCGGCGGTGGCGCCCTGGGGCAGGAAGATCGCGATCACGCCGTGCCGCTTGCGCACGTCGAGCTCGATGCCGACGGTCTTGAGCGCGTCGCGGATGTTGCTGATGAGGCGGCGTTCGAACAGGTCGCGATTCTTGCCCTTGAGGACGATCTCGCCCAGCTTGAGCAGAACGCACGGCTCGCCCAGGGCGGACATCGTCATGGTGGAACCTCCGGAAGATGGGGAAGCGCGACGTTGGTGGGAACGTCGCGACCCATCGAGTTTAGTCCGCGTCGAGCCCGCGCTCGATCGCATATCGCACCAGCTCCACCCGGTTGTGCAACTGGAGCTTGCCGAGCGTGTTCTGCACGTGGTTCTGCACGGTGCGGTGGGAGAGCACCAGGCGTTCCGCGATCTGCCTGTACGACAGCCCCTTGGCGACCAGTCTGAGCACCTCGGTCTCGCGCTCGGTCAGCCTCGGCCCCTCCGCGGGCTCGGCGGGCTCGGGCTGCGTGGCCAGCCGCCGGTATTCGCCCAGCACCAGCCCCGCCAGGCCGGGGGTGAAGACGGCGTCGCCGTCGGCGGTGCGCCGGACCGCGTCGAGGAACTCCTCCCGCCCGGCCGATTTCACCAAATATCCGGACGCGCCGGCCTTGACCGCCTTGAGGACGTCCTCCTGTTCGGCGCTGGCCGAGAGCACCAGCACCCTGGGCGCCGGCCGCACCTGGGCCAGCCGCGCCGCCACCTCGAAACCCGGCATGTCGGGCAGGTGCAGGTCGAGCACCACGACATCGGGCAACACGGCCTCCGCCACCCGGACCGCCTGCCGGCCCTCCCCCACGGCGGCCACGACCACGTATCCGGCCTCGGTGAGGTCTCTGGCGACCCCGTCACGCCACATGGGATGGTCGTCCACCACCATGACCCGAACCATGCCGCAACTCTAACCTCGCGACCGCGATTCCCGATCAGGCCGGCATCCACCCGTCTCGCGGCCCGGTCCCGTCAGGACAGCGTCCGCCCGTTTCACGGCCCCCGGTCCCGTCAGGCCGTCTCGCGGCCCCCGGTCCGGTCAGGCCGGGAGGGTGATCTCCACCTCCGTGCCCTGGCCCGGCACGCTCACGATCGACACCCGTCCGCCCAGCTCGGCCACCCGCCCCCGGATCGAGCGGGCCACTCCCATCCGCCCGTCGGCCACCGCCTCCTCCAGCCGCCCGTCGGGGATGCCCGGCCCGTCGTCCCTGACGCTGACCGTGACCGTGCCGTCGCCGGACTCCGCCAGCACCCACGCCCGCGCCCCGGAACCACAGTGCGCGCGCACGTTGTCCAGGGCCGCCCCGACGGCGGCGCAGGCGCCCTGGGCCACCGCCGCGGGCAGGACCAGCGGTGTGGCGGGGGTGGAGACCGTCACCTCAGGAGATCCGTACCGGGCCAGGAGGGAGCGCAGATCGGCGGTGGCGCCCGGCGGCGGCGGGCCGCCGTCGACGACGGCGCGCAGGGCGGCCTCCTGCTCG
>NZ_JBHSPA010000056.1:36578-62233 GCF_042656245.1 Nonomuraea insulae | reverse complement strand
GGACGGTTCAGCACGGCAACCTACGCTCGTTCCCTTTTACACCGCATCTCGGACGCGACCTAGGCCAACGCCACGGTCGGCGTCATCGCCAATCCGACATAAATCTGGTGACGTCGACACTCATCACCGGGAGACTGGTCGCCCATGGATGAAGTCAAAATGGTCGTCGCCCATTCCGAGCGCGCGACCCTGCGCATCGGCGACGTGTTTCTGAAGGTGGACGCCGATCAGGCGCGCATCGAGATCGAGGTCGAGGCGATGGCCCTGGCACCGGTCCCGACCCCGAAGGTCTTGTGGCACAAGCCGCCGGTGCTCGCGATCGCCGCGGTCTCGGGGACGGCGCTCGGCCGTCTCGGCGAGCCGTCGACCGCGTCCCCGGCGGCGTGGGCCGCGGCGGGCGCCGCCATCCGGAGGTTGCACGACGCGCCGTTGCCGCCCCGGCCGGGCCGAGCCGGCCGGGGCCTTGAGGAGCTGGCGGCGGATCTCGACGGCGAGTGCGAGTGGCTCGTGACGAACGGCGTTCTGCCCGCCGACCTGGTCACCCGCAACCGCCAGGTCGCCGAGGCCGCGCTCCGGCCGTGGGCTCTGGCATTCACGCATGGCGACCTGCAGATCGATCACGTGTTCGTCGACGGCGACGCGATCACGGGCATCATCGACTGGTCCGAGGCGGGCCAAGGTGATGCCTTGTTCGACCTCGCCATCTTGACGCTCGGACACGAGGAGCATCTCGGCGACGTCGTCGCGGGCTACGGCACCGACGTCGACCTCGACGTGATCCGGGCGTGGTGGTCGTTGCGAAGCCTGCTGGGGGTTCGCTGGCTGGTCGAGCACGGCTTCGACCCGTTCGCGCCGGGCTGTGAGGTCGACGTGCTGAGATCCCGGCTGTGAGGATGTGCGGGCCCCGACTGCTAGGAGAAGTCCTATCGGAACGATCAGTGGATGAGGCGTCGCCAGCAGATGATGGCCTCGGCACCCTCGCGGCCGTGGACGACAGGGCGATCGCCCTGTCGGTTGACGACGAGGCCACCACGCGGGAGCTCGTCGGGAAACACCGCCTGGAGTTCCCTGTCGGGTACGGGGCCGACCCGTCCGCTCTGGCCCGTGCCACCGGCGCCTTCGTCAACGACGAAGCCCGCTACGTCCAGTCGAGCGGGTTCGTGCTGTCGCTTGACGGCCGCGTGGTCGTCAGCGTCTACTCCAGCGGCGCCGTCGGCCGGCTCGTCCCCAAGGACGTCATCGATCGAGCACATGGCTGAATCTCAAACCGTGGATCACAGGAGTGAAGGAGCCACAGTGTCGTCCGCACAGATCATGGGGCTCGTCGCGTCAGGCCAGGCCACCTCCCGCGCGGACCTGTCCCGCATGCTCGGCTGGGCTCCGTCCACGGTCTCCGCCCACGTGCAGGAGCTGCTCGATTCCGGGCAACTGGAGGAGTCCGGCGTAGGCAGTTCACGCGGCGGCCGGCGGCCCCGCATCCTCACCGTGCGCGGCGGCGCGGGCGTGGTCCTCGGCGCCGACCTCGGCGGCCACCACGGCCGGATCGCCGTCCTCGACGCGTCGGGCCGCCTGCGCACGGTCCGCGACATCGAGCTGGAGATCGCTGCCGGTCCCGCCTCCGTCCTCGAACAGGTCGTCGGCGCTCTCACCGAGCTCGCGGCCGGCCGCCCGGTGCTCGGCGTGGGCATGGGCCTGCCCGGCCCCGTCGACCTCACCGGCGTCGTGGTCGGGCCGTCCCGGATGCCGGGCTGGAACAGGTTCTCGGTGAGCGAGTGGCTGGCCGCCCGCTTCAACGCCCCCATCGTGGTGGGCAACGACGCCGACATGATGGCGGTGGGCGAGGCTGTCGCCCGCGGCCAGGGGCTGCGCGACTTCGTCTTCATCAAGGCGGGCACCGGCGTGGGAGGCGCCGTCGTCACCGACGGCCGGCTGCACCGCGGCGCCCGCGGCGTCGCGGGCGGCATCAGCCACCTGCGCGTCCCCGCGGGCGGCGACCAGCCGTCCAGCTGCGGCAACTTCGGCTGCCTGGGGACCATCGCCAGCGGCGGCGCCCTGGTCGCGGCCGTACGACGGGACGGCGTCGACGTGCACAACACCGCCGACCTAGTACGGCTGGCCCGCGATGGCAACCCGACCGTCACCACCAACGTGCGCTTCGCCGGTCGCCAGCTCGGCGAGGCGCTGGCCACCATGATCAACTTCTTCAATCCCCAGGCGGTCATCCTCGGCGGCGCGCTGGCCGGCTGCGACATCTTCGTGGCCGCCGCCCGCGGCGCCCTCTACGACCGCTGCCTACCCTTCACCACGCAAGAACTGGAGATCGGCGAGAGCGTGGCTGGCGCCAACGCCGGGCTGCTCGGCATCGGCCGGCTCGTCGTCGAACAGAGCATAGCCGCCCCTCTCCCCTGACCCAGAAACGTCTCCACGCACAAGGAAGCACCCCGTGACACCAGGCCCATCTGACGGCCGCATCCATGAGGTGTATGGCGACGTGAACACGACCGTCTCCGCTTGGACCTGCGCCCGTGGCGACCTCGGCTACGCCAACATGACCGGCCCCGACCTGACGATCTTGGACCGGGAGAATTGGGGGTGGCCGAGGCGGCGAAGGTTGACCAGTACGTGGCTGCGGTGGAGGCGTTCGCGGCGAGCAACACGGTCATCCTGGCGCTGGCCGATGAGCTGGCCGCGGGCACGATCGAGCCGACGCTGGCAGCGCCGCGTCCAGCTCGGCCAGATCATCGACCAGATCGATCATGTTGTCTTGATGGCGAGTGTCCCACTCGCCGCTGTCAGCTGCCACGTCGGCCACGCTACGCCTTCGGCAAGCTCCTCGTCTCCTGCTCTAACCAGGCGCTATGCCTGCGCGGACACCCACCTCGCGGACCGGCCCTCCAGACCACCGACCAATCGAGGAGGAAGATCACCGGGGCCCGGTGCGGGGGCCTCCCATCAATCCTCGTCGTCGGCGTCGTCGGCGTCAGGATCACGCAGGGCCGCTGTGGCTGTATGCCGACGCGATGTGGGATGCGGTCAAGGCCACCAAGCCGGGCGAGGGCACGCTGGCCGCCCGTAATCCCTACAACTGCGTGGCCGCGCTGCGCGACCTCGCTGACGCGTTGCGCAGCGGCGGGGAGGAGGCGCAGCGGGTGGCCGGCGCCCCCGACCCCGGCGACGACGACACCGGGGAGGTCGCCGTGTGGGCCGAACGGTTCGGCGCGACCGGGATCGACCTGCCCATCTACACCCTGCCGGATCTCGCTCCAGGCGAGTGAGAACGCCCCAGGATGGCGCACCCGTGCCTGCGCGCTACCCCGCACAGCCGGTCATGCACGGCGAAGTCGGGCAGGGTGAGCCTGAGTTTGGTGTCCACGTCGGCGGCGCGCTGCAGGAACAGGCCGCCCTCTTGCGGGGCGTCTCTGTTGATGAGCAGGACGCCGAGCCGGAAGGCCGCCAGGGCGTGATCGTTATCGGCGTCGTGGAGCAGTTGGAGACCGCACGGGCCGAACCAGTTGCGCATCCGGTCTGCCGTGGCCTGCCCGTGGGCCGGGCTACCCCAAACGGCGAAGGTGGCCTCCTTCTCCACCGGCTGGGCCCCGCCTGATCAGCGCCGGCGAGCAGGTCTTCTCAAAGGCCGGTCGGATCACTATGCGAACCCAACCGGCCTCAAGCAATTCAGGTTAGGCGGCGAGAGGCTTCACGGTGAACTGGTAGTCGTACCGGATTAGTTCGTCCTCGCCGAGGATGAGGAAGACCCGGGCGGCCCAGGCGACCTCGCCGTCCTTGGCGGTCAGTTGGATAGTGAACGTGATGACGTCGTGGTGGCCGAACACATCATTCGCAGACGTGACGGCGAACTTCCGGTCTTCAACGAACTCCCTGTACGCCTCGGTGACCCTGGCCTCAAGCTCCGCATGTCCGCGGAACCGTGTGGACTCCACGAGCTCAACGCCGTCCTGCGCCCAGAGGCCGGTAATGGCGCTGTGGCGCAGCATGGGGTCGGGCTCGTTCCACACGGCCACGTAGCGGTCAACGAGGTGATCGATGTTGATATCCATGCCGCGGACGCTAAAACGGGTCCCCTGACATCCGATGTCAGCAGACTCCGGCAGACTTCGTGACATGCGAGCGAGCCGATTGGTGTCGATCCTGTTGATGCTGCAGACCCGGGGGCGGGTGACGGCGCAGGAGCTCGCGGACGCCTTCGAGGTGTCGATTCGCACCGTCTACCGGGACATGGACTCGCTCAGCGCGGCGGGCGTGCCGCTGTACGGCGAGCCGGGCCACGACGGCGGTTACCGGCTGCTCGGCGGGTTCCGGACCCGGTTGAACGGGCTGACAGAGGGAGAGGCGGAGTCGCTGTTCCTGACCGGGCTGCCCAGCGCGGCTGCCGACCTGGGGCTGGGCGCCATCGTGACGGCCGCGCAGCTCAAGCTGATGTCCGCCCTGCCTGTCGAACTGCGTGATCGTGCGGGACGGATCGCCGAACGCTTTCACCTGGACGCCCCGGCCTGGTACCGCGACGCGGACCGGACGCCTTACCTGACGACGGTCGCGGACGCCGTGTGGAACGACCGCGTCGTGCGGATGCGGTACTTCCGCTGGGCCGAGCCACATGAGGTCACCCGGGTCGTGGAGCCGTTCGGGCTCATTCTCAAGGCAGGGCACTGGTACCTGGTGGGACGCACCGACGAACGGATCCGCACCTACCGCATCTCACGCATCCTCGACCTGCACGTCTTGGAGGAACGGTTCGAACGGCCCGACCGATTCGACCTGGCCCATCACTGGCAGACCTACCTGGACTCCTTCGACATGCGCCGCCACCAGGACACGGCGACGCTCCGGCTCTCCCCGAACGCTTTCGAGAACTTGCCCAACCTCATGGGGCGGGCCGTGGTCCGGGCCGCGCACGACACTGCAACGGCTGCCGACTCCGACGGCTGGACCCAGGTGACCATTCCGATCGAATCTATCGATCAGGCCGTCTCCGAATTTCTCAGACTCGGCGCCGACGTCGAAGTGCTCGCGCCCGCAGATCTACGCGAACGCCTCACCCAAACGCTCGCCGCGCTGATGCGCATCTACGACGCAGCTCGCGCATAGCCAGAACCCCGTCGCCATCCACTGACAGGGGATGTCAGGTAACTGCTTCTATGTTCTCCGGCATGAAAAACCTCTCCCGAGCTCCAGGCGCCATGCGGCAGGCACGGCTCCCGGACGCCGAACTCGCATATGACGATCAAGGCAGCGGCCGACTCACCATCTACGCGCACGGCATGCTCTTGTGCCAAGAGACCGAGGAGCGGCAAGGATTGCTCGACTGGCCCCCTCTGCCTGGGCGACGCCTGATCCGGTACGACGCACGCGGACATGGCCGCTCCAGTGGCCGGCCGATCAACAACGACTATGCCTTCGACCGCCTTGCTGATGACCTGCTGGCGCTGCTCGACCACTTGAAAGCCGAAGGACCCGTCGATGCCGTGGGCGCCTCCATGGGATGCGCGACCGTGCTGCATGCGGCCGTACGCGCTCCGCACCGGTTCGGCCGACTGGTGCTGCTGATCCCGCCCAGAGCATGGGAGACGCGCGTTGACGCACGCCGGGGATATCAGGCAGCGGCGGACCAGATCGAACGCGACGGCCGAGACGCCTGGGTGAACAGCCTGCGTGGTCTCCCGCTCCCTCCCGCCCTGGCCGACGTAACTGATTTCCTGGCGGATCCGGACGTAGCCGACACGCTGCTGCCGGCCGTGCTCCGCGGGCTTGCAGGCTCCGACCTGCCCGACCGCACTGCATTGGCCGTATTGTCCCATCCAACACTGATCATCGCCTGGGACAAAGACTCCGCTCATCCACTGTCAACCGCGCGGGAGATCGCCGAACTGATACCCGGCGCGGAACTCCGCATCACACGCACCCCCGCCGACCGGCGGACACATGGCAGACAGATCGCTTCCTTCCTGTCCTAACGCCCAAGCCGACACGGGTAGCTCTGTCCTGTCCCAGGTGAACGCCTTCAGATCAACCCATGGCCGGTGTTGGGCGTACCCCGACTGGACCCGCTCAGGCGCCGCCGAGCGAGCCGAGAGCGCCGATGCTGGCCCTCGAGTAGGAATCGTCCGGTGAATCGGGGTTACTGTCACATTTGTTGACACCGATGGGTCGACCAGGTCAGTCTTGCTGGATGGCTGAGTTCGAGGGTGTGGCGTTCATCCGGTCAGATGTTGAGCGGTTCTGTGCCGAGCTGGTCGGGTTGGCTCCGGCGATCAGGTTGCGGCGGCTCGCGGAGTTGCGGGTGATGCTGGACGGTGTGGTCGCGGAGGCGTCGACGGCAGCGATGGCAGACGCGCGGGGGGAAGGTTGGGGGTTGCGTCGGATCGGTCAGCATGCGGGGGTGTCGCACGAGCAGGTACGGCGGCTGTTGGTGGATGCTCCGTCGGATAGCACGGCTAATGGGGCTTTGGATCAAGCCCCATGAGCGCCGGCTGAAGCACAAAACCCGCGTAGGGATCCTCGGGGTTTGGCGGCCTATGACACGTTGGTTAACGGCACCCCTTCTTGGTGGCGCACCAGGCGAGCCAGGTGGAGAGCGCGGCGCGGTTGCGGTTCCACATCACAATCTCTTCGCATCCCCAGGCATGTCAGCTCAGGCGCTTGTGGCGGGGCCGTAGACGGAGTCCAGGAGCTGGCGGGCGAACCGGTCGAGATCGTCAAGCCCGGCGGTGGACAGGATGGCGGGGGCCGCCTGCCAGTAGTTGCGGGATGGCGCCGTGCAGAGCCAGCGTGATGGCTGCGGAGCGCTGCGGGGTGACGGGTAGCCCGGCGATGTGTTGGGCGTGCTCGAAGTCGGTGAAGTCGGCGGCTGCGATGGAGTCGATGCTGGCCGCCAGCCACGGCTTGCGTGCCGCCTCGGTCCGCAGCTCCTGGCAGGCGAGCATGCGGGGACGGCCGGGTCTCGCGAGGTTCTCCAGGAGCCCAGCCAGCATGGCCGCTGCGGCGCTGACGATCTGGGCCGGCACAGGCGAGATCGAACCCTGAACCGACCGAGGTCTTCCGCTTCGGCGGGACCTTACTCGCCGGGCGGGGGTGTGCGGAGCGGCCGGAGGTTGCCGTCGCGTACAGCGTCGGGCAGGGAGAAGCTGTAGCGTCCCAGGAAGTTCAGGTGATCGAACCCCAGGGGGCTGAGCCGGGCGATGTCGGCGGCCGAGATCTTCCTGCCTTCGGCCCGGAGTGCCTCCAGGGCCCGCGCCGTGTAGATCGTGTTCCACAAAATACAGACATTGGTCATGAAACCCTGGCGGAGTTCGCCCTTCTGGCCGTGGAAGATCTTGCGGGCGAGGGTGTGGCGGGCTTCTTGGCGGTTGAGCTGGGTGTTGACGCGGCGGCGTAGGAGGTCGTCGTCGAAGTAGGAGGCCAGGTAGGTGGAGCGGTCGAGTTTGCCAAGCTCCATCAGGGCGCGGCCGATCGGGGTGGGGGTGCCGCCGCCGGCGAAGTAGCGGAACAGCTCGGCCGGCCGGACCGCGTTGGTCCGCAGCGACCCCGCGACCCGCAGCAGTTCGTCCCAGTGATCGTTGATGAGGCCGAGGTTGACGCGGCTCTTGATCAGCGGGTCGAGGCGGTCGTAGAAGGCGGCGGGGTCGGCCCGGCACAGGGTGGCGCTGCCGACGTCGGCCAGGCGTGGGGAGAACTGGAACCCCAGCAGCCGGAAGATCCCGAACGCGATCTCCGAGGCGCCCGCGGTGTCGGAGGCGATCTCGGTCGGTTGCAGGGACGTCTCCTCGGCGACCTTGCCGGCCGGGATGTCCGACAGGTCCCACGTGCTGGCGCCCAGGGCTCGCAGGTCGACGTGCCGGTCCAGGGCCTTGCTGACGCCGGCGCTGGACACGTCGGTGGGGCTCTTGCGGAGCTGGTCCAACCGGGAGACCCGTTTGCCTTCGGCGACCACGACCAGGTCCTGCAGGACCCGCTTCTGCGGCGGGCTGGGCAGCGCGGCGAGCATCTTGTACTGGCGTGCGGCGACCCGGCCGCGCACGTCGGACACCAGCCGCTCCAACCTGCTCACACCGGGCAGCAGGATCCGCGCCTCGACCAGGCGGTGGGTGGCCAGGTCGAACAGCACGATGGGGCGTTCGTTGGTGCTCCACGCCCGCCGGTACACCCAGCACGCCAGGGCGAACCAGTGCTCGTCCTCGAACACGGTGAAGGCGTAGTCGTCGCGGATCTGCTTCTGGTGGTCCCAGCGTGCTTCCTTCTCCCTGTACCCCTTCAACGCCGCCGGGTCCAGGCCGAGCTGTTCGGCGACGTAGTCGACGACCGCGGCCGGGGACGTCCTCGGGGTCGTCCAGGAAGCAGTTCAAGAACCGTGCGGTGCCGAGTTGGACGGCGTAGCCGAGCTGGTTGCGGGCGCCGTTGGCGGCCATCGCCCGCCGCCGCGCGGTCGCGTCGAGGTGGAAGAACCCGCCGAGCTGGGTGATGTCGGGGACGGCGTTGTAGCGGCCCCACAGGCTCCGTTGTTCCTCGGTGAGAAAGTTGACCGCCATCGCGAAGCCCCCTATGACAGACGACAGCGCCCCCACCCCACAGGGGTGAAGGCGCCGCCGACATTTGTTCAGCGGACGGACGGGCGAACCCGCATCATCCGGCTATCGGCGGAATTGTCGCAGGTCAGCCCCCACCCGAAGATCAATACCGGAGCAGTCCAGTCGCACTGATCACCAATCGTGATCTTCGGGGCGGCCGGTCGCGGGGGCCGTTCAGCGGAAGGTCGCCTTCCAGGTGCCGCGCGCAGGTTGATGGAGCCGTCGTCGCGGATGAAGGCACGCGCCCCGTACAGCGGGAAGACCCACCGGTGAGCCATCGGCCGCGGACGTCGTCCAGCAGGTTCTCGGGGGCGATACTGGCAGGTGAGAAAGATCTTGATGGTTAACGGCGGTACACCGTCCAGCAGATCGCCAACGAGATCAGCGTCAAGCGCACCACGGCTACCTGCGTACCCCCAGAGCGGATCGGCGCGCCTATGGGTCGGTCGGTTCCGGTCCAGCGAACGCAACCGTAAGCTAAGCCTGTTCCTGCAGGTCAGCCATAGTGGTGAAGCACGCACACGCCGTGCGGCGGGTGCGCTTGCCTATGAAGGCGAACCTACCGCACGGCGGGGTGTCACAGTCGCGTGCCGTTGACGACCAAGCCCACGTCGATGTTGCCGCGGGTGGCGTTGGAGTAGGGGCACACCTGGTGCGCCACCCGGACCAGGTCGCAGGCCTGGGCGGCGTCGGCGATCGACGGCAGCCCGATCTCGAGTTCGACACCCAGCTTGAATCCGCCGTTGCCGGCGGGGATGAGCATGACCTTCGCGTCGATCGCCGCGTCATCCGCGCGTAGTTGCCTGCGTTGCCCCACCAGCGCCAGTGAGGCGGCGAAGCAGGCGGCGTAGCCGATGGCGAACAACTGCTCGGGGTTGGTCCCTTCGCCGTCGCCGCCCAACTCTTTGGGCTGGCGCAGGTCCACCTCCAGCCTGCCGTCAGCGGTACGCCCGTGGCCGTCCGCTCGGCCGCCGGTCACGGAGGCCTGTGCGGTGTAAAGCGCGTTCGTCATGACACGTTCCTCTCATTAATTCCTGAAAGTGAATCTTAGACTTCAAAAACAGGAAGTCAACATCTAAGATCGGGGAACCTGACGACCATGAGAGGCGACCACATGGCTCCCTTGAAAATCGGCTGCCTGCTGCCGACACGCGATCAGGCCGTCCGCGGCGACCACGAAACGGAGCAGTTGATCGACCTGGCCCGCCGCGCCGAATCACTGGGGTTCGACTCCGTCTGGGCCGGCGACAGCCCCGTGACCAGGCCACGCGCCGACCCGCTGCTCCTGCTGGCGGCCGTGGCCATCGCCACCCGGCGCATCACGCTCGGTACCGCGGTGTTGCTGCCCGCGCTGCGCCATCCGATCCTGCTGGCACACCAACTCGCCACCTTGGACCGGCTCGCCGGCGGCCGCCTGATCGTCGGCATGGGCGGCGGATTCCCCAACCCCCACACCGAGGCACAATTCGCCGCCGTCGGAATCGACTTTCCACGCCGCATCAGCCGCCTGGAGGAGTCGATCGAGGCGATGCGACGGCTGTGGACCGCAGAAGAGGTCTCCTTCACCGGGCGGCATTTCGACTTCCGCGACGTGAGGCTGGCTCCCGCGCCGACCCGGCCGGCAGGCCCGCCGATCTGGCTGGCCGGAGGCGGCGGACCGGCGCTGCGGCGGGTGGCGCGATTGGCCGACGGCTGGCTGCCCTATCCGCCCGCCGTACAGGATTATGCTCGCGACCTGGCCGTCATCCAGCAGGCGGCGGTCCGCACGCTCACCCCGGCGCTGTACGCGACGCTGTGCCTGGACGAGGACCCTGAGCGGGCACGCGGGCGCCTGCGGACCAGTATCGAGCGTTACTACAACGCCCCGCTGGAGGCCGTCGAGACCGTCCAGGCCATGTTCGCCGGTACGGCACACGAGGCCGCCGACTGGCTCACCGCCTACACCGGCGCCGGAGCACGCCACGTGGTGATCCGCCTGGCCGTCGACGACCACCACGCGGGCATGGAAGAGTTCGCCAGCTGCGTCCTACCCCTGATTCGCCCCATGATCGGTACGGAAGGACACCCGTGACCACCTTCGTCCTCGTGCATGGCGCCTGGCACGGCCCCTGGGCCTGGGACCGCCTCACCCCGCTGCTGCACCAAGCCGGAGCGCGCACCATCGCCCCCGCCCTCACCCTGGACGGCGACGTCGGCCTGCACACGCACGTCCAAGAGGTCATCGCGGCCCTCGACGCCGCAGCCGATGACACCCTGGCAGACGCCCTGAGAGACGATCTGGTGCTGGTCGGACACAGTTACGCGGGCCTGGTCGTCCGGCAGGCGGCCGACCTGCGGCCCGATCTGGTGGACCATGTCATCCTCTTGGACGGCTGGGCCGGCGACGACGGCGCCGGCATGTTCGGCCTGGCACCCGAGGCCTTCGTCCACGCCATCCAGGCCGCCGCCCGCACCAGCGTGGACGATCAGATCCCTGCCCCGGCTCCGGCGATGTTCGGTGTCACCGACCCCGACGACGCGGCCTGGCTCGCCCAGCGCCTGCGGCCCCAGCCGCTGCGCACCTTCACCGAGACGACCCGGCTGAGCGGAGCAGTCAACCGGATACCGGGCACAGGCATCTACTGCCGGCCGCAGACCTATGCCTTCGACCAGTTCGCCGCGGCGATCGGCTACCGGCCCATCGCCCTGGACGGCCCGCACGACGTGATGCTCACCGACCCGCAGGCGCTGGCCCGACTCCTACTACAGGCCCACGCAGGCCAGTTCAATAACGAGAAGCTCCAGGATTAGAATGCTGAAGTGGAACAGCGAACCTACAACCAGTACTGCGCGACCGCGCGCACCCTCGACCTCATCGGGGAACGCTGGACCCTGCTACTGATCCGCGAATTGCTGACCGGCCCGAAACGCTTCGGCGACCTGCAACACAGCCTGCGCGGCCTGGGCACCGGCCTGCTGGCCGCGCGGATGAAACACCTCGAACGCGAAGGACTCGTCCACAAGATCACCCTCCCTCCACCGGCCCGCACCCCCGCCTACGCCCTCACCCAGGCCGGGGAGGAGCTCGGCCCGGCAGTGCTGGCGCTGGCCCGGTGGGGCCTCAAATGGGCGATGGGCGAACCCCTCGAACAGGAGACCTTCCACCCCGGCTGGGCCGTACTCGGCCTGAGAGCGTGCTTCGACGCCGAGGCGGCTGCCGGCCTGCACGCACTGTATGAGTTTCGCGTCGAGGAGGAGATCTTCCACGCCCGTATCGACGACGGCACCATCGAAACGGTGCACGGCCCGGCCCAGCACCCCGACGTGATCATCACGATCGGCGGCGAGGTCTTCCGCGACCTCGCCGCCGGCCGCTCAACCCTCGCCGAAGCGATCAACAACGGCGCCGCCTCCGCCTCCGGCGACCAACAGTCCCTGCGCCGACTGCACCAGCTGTTCCGCCTCCCGCGCCCGCAAACCCGATCAGCGGCACAAGCCCCCGCGTCATGAAGCTGGCCCTGCGACCTGCGCAAAGGGGCCAGAAGGGGGCCTACATCATCCTCGCCCCGCTGACGAGGTCTTCGGCTGCCGCGGCACGGTGGTCTCCTTGTTCAGGTGTCCGTACACCGTGGACCGCGGCACCCCGAACAGGTCCGCGATCTGCTGGACCGTCTTGACCCGCGCGTCGTACAGCTCCTGGGCAAGCGCCGCCTGGTCCTCGCTCAACCGAGGTCGACGGCCGCCGACCCGGCCGCGGGCCCGCGCTGAGGCGAGCCCGTCCATCGTGTTCGCCAGGATCAGCTCACGCTGCAGCTCTGCCAGGACGCTGAGCATCCCGAACATCGCCCGGCCCTCCGCAGTGTCGGTGTCGATGCCCTGCTCGATCACGTGCAGGCCGATCTTCCGCTCCCGTAGCTCCGCGCCGAGCGTCACCAGATGCAGCACCGACCGAGACAGCCGGTCCAGGCGGGTGACCTTCAACGCGTCGCCCTCGCGCAGCAACTGCAGGACGAGATCGAGTTTCGGGCGGGAGGCCTTCGCGCCGGACGCCTTGTCGAGATGGATGTTGGTCCGGTCGACGCCAGCCCGCAGGAGCGCATCGATCTGATGATCGGGATTCTGATCCGCGGTCGACACCCGGCAGTAGCCAACGTCTGCCGACACTCGCGATCAGAGCGCAACCGCCTGCAGCAACCGATGACACTGCTGCTCGCCCAACCCACCGACCCGCCGGTTCTCCGCCACACCACACGTCGCCATCAACGCGGCGACCTTCGCCGGCCCGAACCCCGGCAGTGCACGCAACAGCTGAGACACCCTGGTCTTCCTCACGATCTCCTGCTCGTCGGCTCGGGCCAAAGCCTCAGCGAAACTCGTCGTCCCCGACCGCAACTCGGCGAGAAGCTCGCCACGCACGCGCCTGGCCTCCGCGGCCTTCGCCAAGGCATACGCCCGCTGTTCAGGGGTCAACGCCATCAGACGCCCCTCTTCATAGATCAACTCGTCACACCTTCCCGCCGTACTCCAAGCGAGGGAGCCGAGCCAATCATGGACCAAGCTGTCAACGGATGTGACAGTAACCCCGGCTCACCGGACGTTTCCTACTCGAGGGCCAACCTCTCCGGCGCCGGTCCCCGCCGCCATGTCACGTCCCCCGATCGAGTCGCGCTGGGGAACGGCCGGTCGAGAGCACCGCCCCGGCTTCCGAGGGTGACCCGAAGCCCATTGACCTGTACGTGATCATGACGTGCAGGGGTCTCACCGTGCCCTCTATGCGTCATGGTCCGTCGTCGGCGGCGGCGCGGCGGGCCCGGTACGCCTTGGCCTTGCACGAGCGGCCGCAGTACCGCGAGTCGGCGCGCCTGGCGGTCCAGATCCGGCGGCCGCAGTGGGGCGTAGTGCGGGTAACCGGCCAGCAGCGCCAGATCCGCCACGCTGGCCCGGTGCACTGCGGCCACGTTCCCGCACCAGTCGCTGAAGGCGTCGATGTCGGTCTGCGACAGGGTGAACCGCGACCGCGGCTTCGTAGGAGAAGCCATCCGGCGCCACACCGTACGCTCGACCACTCCCAGAGCCGTCGCCGTCGTGGCGACCTCAGCGCTCAACGAGGCGCCTTGCTCGGCCAGCCGGCGGAGCCGATGCAGCGCCGCCGCCCACTGCTCCCGCGTTGGTCGGCTCTTGAACCCCATCCTCCTCCGCCGCTGGGAGAAGGGCGGGACAACGGGGGAAGTAGCTCAACAGTTTCGCGCGGCGAGACCATCGGCCAGCGACCTTCATGTCCTGGGCAGAATAGGCCCGTTCGCCACCCAGCAAGAATGTCTTCGATCGCAACGGGAATGGGATCTCTACCACACAATCACGAGATCTTGCTATTACTTCTGGGGCGGATGGTGGTTCGAGTGGGAGTAAGCTACGTACACGAGAGTTCCTGGCCTGGATCTGAACCTGCTTGATGTGACCGACGCCGCGGATCTCGCCTGGCTCGACACCCTCATCTGGCCAGAGCACATGTTTCCGCGCCCGACTGCGGACGGCGGCGGCCGTTGTTGCAGCCGACCCGCCGCTGCCCGTACGGGGCGACCTGGTAGACGACCTGCGGGCACTGGCTGCGCAGTCCCCGCCCGAAGCGACGCTGGTGGTGTTCCACAGCTCGGTGCTGTACCACGTGCCGACGCCGTGACGGGTAGCGTTCGCCGACGTGATGCGGCGGGCTACCCGGACACTGGATTGCCAACGAAGCCCCGGACGTGCTGCCCTACGACACGCTCCCGATGCGTCGGGCCAGGCGTTGTACAACATTCTCGCGCTGGACGTGACGCCGCTCCGAGGACGAGCTGCTGCCGCTGCTGCGGGAACTGGTAGGGTTCGCGCCCTACTCGCCGCTCGGCCACGACTTCCTCATCGGCCGGCGGAACCTGCACCTGGTTTCCTTCAGCCGTCCCGACAGGATCGAGCATTTAGTGGCGAGTGCGGTGAATGTGCGATAAGCCTGGTGTCGTGGACATTGGCAGGGGACTGCGGTTCAGTGTTCTGGGGCCGTTACGGGTGGCCGACATCGATCGGCCAATTACGATTACCGCGGGGAAACAACGGGTGGTTTTGGCCACCCTTCTCCTCCACGCCGGGCAAGAGATCTCCTACGACCAGCTGACGGATCGCGTTTGGGATCACGACGCTCCAGACGACACGCGTAGCGCGCTGTACACACACGTAATGCGATTACGCCGGGTGATGGGCGATCGGGGAGAGGAGCCCCGGCTGATTCGAACGCATGGGCACGGATACGTCATCGACGTCGAACACGACTGTTTGGATCTGGCCCGGTTTCGCCAGTTCGCCCAGCGCGCCGAACGGGCAGCCAGAGAAAGCGACCTTTCCGGGGAGGCGGATCTGCTCGAGCAGGCGCTGAAGCTGTGGCAGAACCCCGTTCTGGCCAACGTACCTTCGGAGGTGGTACACCGCGACGACGTCCCGCAGCTGGCTGAGGAGCGGGTGCGAACGCTGGAGCGCTGGTTCGACGTCAACCTGATGCTCGGCCGCCATGGTCAGATCGTCGGAGATCTGTTGGTGGCAGCGGACACGCACCCTCTGCGCGAAGGGCTGCGGGCCCAGCTGATGGTGGCGCTGTACCGGTCCGGCCGCCAGGCCGAAGCCCTCAAGGCATACCACAACATGGCGATGCTGCTGCGCGAGGAGCTTGGCGTGGATCCCGGCAAGGAATTGCGGGCGTTGCAGCATGCCATTCTGAACGACGACGCCGACCTCGCCGCGCCTGAGCTGGGAACCGACCCGGGGATGGCCCGGCGGGAACTGAACCAGCGCATGCTCGCGGCGGACCCGGCCCTCATCATTTCTTCGGCGAACGCGCGGGTGGCCCCCCGGCAGTTGCCCGCTCCGCCCACGCCGTTCGTCGGACGCCGCGACGAGCTGGCACTCCTGGACGACGCCTGCGCCGAGAGCGGCCCTGTGGTGATCTCGGCCATCGCCGGCGGCGGCGGGATGGGCAAGACCTGGCTGGCGCTGCACTGGGCGCACCGCAACCTCGATCGGTTCCCGGACGGGCAACTGTTCGTGGATCTGCGCGGGTTCAGCCCGGACGAGACGCCGATGGCCCCGGAGGTCGCGGTACGGGGGTTCCTGCACGCGCTCGGCGTCGCACCCGGCCAGGTGCCGGATCAGCCGCACGCTCAGGCGGCGCTGTTTCGCAGCCTGGTGGCGAACAAGCAGATGCTGCTGGTGCTGGACAACGCCGTGGACGCCGCCCAGGTCGCTCCGCTACTGCCGGGAAGTGGGACGTGCGCGGTCGTGGTGACGAGCCGCAGGTGGCTTTCCGGCGTGACCGCCCGGTACGGCGCGCGCCACCTGGCACTCGACACCCTCTCCGACGACGAGGCACGCGCGCTGCTGACCCGCAGGATCGGCGCCGCGCGGGTGGCCGCTGGGGACGCGGCCGTGTCGGAAGTGATCGCGCTGTGCAAGGGCCTTCCGCTCGCGTTGAGCATCATCGCCGCCCGAGCGGCGGCCCAATCGCGCCGGTCACTGATGGGGCTGGTCGCCGAACTGCGCGACGAAGGACTCGACACGCTCGACGACAACGATCCCTCGGCCAGCCTGCCGGCCGTCCTGTCATGGTCGCTGCGGGCACTCACCGCTGAGCAGGCGCAGGTGCTGGCGTTGCTGGCGATCGCGCCCGGTCCCGACATCGGTCTGTACGCCGCCGCCAGTCTCACCGGGTTGCCGCTCGGCAAGGCCCGGACAGTCTTGCGCCATCTGGAGCAGGCATCACTGCTGGGCCAGGACGCGCACGCCCGGTACTGGATGCACGACCTGATTCGCCGTTACGCCGCCTCCCACGTACCGGCGGACACTGCGGCGTTGCGCCGGGTTGTCGGTTTCTACCTGCACACGGCGAGGGCAGCCGATACGCTGATGCAGCCGACCGGCCCGCTCATCCAGCTCGACCCACCCGCGCCCGGCACCGATCCCGCTCTGCTGCACGACGTCGCAGCGGCGCTGTCGTGGTTCGACACAGAACACCTCTGCTTGCTCGCCACCCAGAAAGCGGCCGCGGAACACGGCATGCACGTCCCGGTGTGGGCAATTGCCTGGTATTTGAACAACTACCAGGAGCGGCGAGGGCATCTCCACGACCAGCTCGCAGTCCTGCAGACCGGCCTGGCCGCCACCGTTCACCTGGGCGACCCAGACGCCGAAGCCCGCATGCGCAGATTGCTCGGGAACGTGTCCGCCAAGCTCGGCCTGCACGACCAGGCCATCGACCACCTGCACCACGCCTTGGCGCTGACCGACAAAACCGGTAACCGCCTGGACGAGGCCCGCACCTACCGAGCGATCGCGGTGGCCTGGATGCGCCAGGAGAACTACGAGTTGGCGCTTGACCGCGTCACTCGAGCACAACAGATCTACCATGCCTTCGACGAGTCGGCCTGGGAGGGCGACGCGCTCAACGACATGTCCTGGTACGCGGCGAAACTTGGCCGCTACGACGTCGCGCGTGAAACCGTCGAGGCCGCACTGCTGCTGGCACACCGCACACGGGACCGCTCCGTCCAGGGGCACGCGCTCGACACTCTGGGATACGTCAACCACCTCAGCGGCAACCATGTTCAAGCGATTCAGCACTACCGCGATGCGCTGAGGCTCCTCACCGAAATCGGCAGCCACTACTTTGCTGCCAACACGCTGGAGCGGCTCGGAGACACGTACGTCATGCTCGGCAGCCACGACGAAGCCCGCACCGCGTGGCAGCAGGCCGTCGCGATGTACCAGAAGCAGGGGCGCGCTGATGCCGCCGCCCGCGTCCAGCAACGGTTCGAGGAGCCGGGTCCGCCCACCCCCGGGCATTCGGGCGCGGCGGCGGGACTTCCGTTGTCATGACGAAACCATTGCGACGCGTGTCGACCCTTCGGGTCGCGATGGCTGATTTTTGGGGGCTTACTGGTTGGGCAATATGACCAGCAGTTCGTGGTCAGGACGTCTGTCTGACCAACGTCGATCAATAGCTCGGCCGGTTGGCGGAGGCCATCGACGCCCACGATCAAGCGATCCTCCTCCCGCAAGTCCTGGCCCTCGATGAGGAGCTGCGCAGCGAGAGCTTCCCCGAGGCGGCACCTGTGGGGTCGTGCGCCCCCACAGGTGCCGGAGAACGCGGCTCGGCCCGGCTCCACTGGCGCATCCACTGGCGCTGATGGGCCACCCGGTCCGTACAACCTCAGCCCCAATCAGTCGCCGGCTCACCTCACCGACGGTGATGGAGCGGCAACTGTGACGCGGGCCAACGGAAACGACGCGGGCCGTCATCGCTACTGGGCGAGGAAGGGTGGCTGCCGTACGAGAAGAGGCCGCAGCGAGACCGGCGGAAACACGAGCTTCCTAGTACCAGTCGAACCAGAACATGTCGGGGTACGGCCCAGAGTGGTAGCAGAGGCTGACGCCGTAGTAGATGTCCCACTCCCCTCGCGCTCTCTGGCACTCCTGCCAGGTCCGGAACGGGCCGACCCGGCCGCCCATGATCTGGGCAGAATCGCTGGCCGATGGTCCTGCTCCACGAAGCTTGCTGCCTTCGGCCGCCGTAGCTGGCGCTGCTGGTACGGCCATCGCGGCAGCGATGGCCGCCCCGACCACTAACCTTTTGACGAGGCTCATTTGTCGGCTCCACTTCTATCTGTCGGACTGAATTCCAGTAACGCCGGGGTGAATATGCTCAAGGCGAGCGCCCTTATAGGTGCAACATTTGTAGATTTGGATTTTGCAGGGAATGCAGGGCGTAGTCGGCGAGTTTGCTGTTCCCGCCTGCACCCTCGTACCGTACGTCATACAAACGGTGTGGTTCTAAAACTACGGGTTGCGGCCAAGGCGGCGGAGTACGACGGCGGAAACGCGGCTCGCCGGGAGAAATCCGAAAAGTCAGGAGTCAGCGCTTTCGCGGGCGTTGTCCCCGAGCACGGCGAGGTAGCCGTGAGGCACGACCCCCTGAGTCGTGTCGTGCCGCCCGGCCAGCTCGGGCGGCACGGGATCACCGCTCACCGCGGCGACCCTCTTCAGCATCTGGAGAGAGGATGAGCCGGTCGGCGGCGGACTCAGGATGACCACCTCGCCGACCTTGACGTGGCGCAGCCGGCTCCGCCTGGCTAGCAGGCGGTCCCCGTGGCGGTAGGCGGGCTCCATGCTGGTGCCGGTCACCGTCACGATGAGCAGGCGGCGGCGCGCGTAGAGGAGAACGGCCGCGATGCAGACCGAGGCGACTGCCAGAACGGCGGCGATCATCGGCGGACCGCCTGCGGCAGGAAGAGGGCGATGAGTGTGTCCAGGGTGATGGCGAAGAATGCCAGCAGCGCACCGGCGAACAGCGCGATGACCACTCCCGCGGGGTGTGCGGGGGCCGAGCCGGAACCGGGTGCGAGCGCGCCGGTGGCCCCGATGACGGCCAGGACGATGTTCCTGGCGATGTGGTGCCGGCCCACCGGCAGTCCCGACGAGCCGAAGCAGCGGCAGACGGCGGCCTTGCGGGTCGGTTTCGGCGAAGCGGCGGACTCCTGGGTTCCTTTCAGCGAAGCGGCGATGCCGAGGGAGAACCCGCAGAGCAGGGCGGCCGCGAGGAGTAGTCCGGCGCGCTCCGTCCCCGGCGTCAGGATCAGCACGATAGCGGCGAACTCGGCGGACACTATCGTGATGCCTGTCGCCCGGGCCGCTGAGGCGGGGAACACGCCGAGATCACGCATCGACGATACAAACTCGGCCGGGCCGCGTAGCTTGCTCACCAGCGCGGCGAGGAAGACGAGGGCGATGACGACTCGGCAGAGGTGAACCAGGTAGATCATGGGGCGCGCTCTCCTGTCTCGGCCAGCAGGGCGGGTTCGTCCTGGCACTGGCCGGCCTGAAGCTCCTCTTGGTACTGGCCGTTCTGGAGCGTGTCCCGGTACTGGCTGGCCTGGAGGCGGAAGAGCCCGGCGTATGTGCCGCGGAGCGCCATGAGCTCGTTGTACGTGCCGTGCTCGACGATCCGTCCCTCGGACATCACGACGATCCGGTCGGCGTCGCGGGTCGCGCCGAGGCGATGAGAGATCAGCAGGCTGGTCAGGCCGGAGCGATGCGTCCGCAGGCTGGCGTGCACCTCGTGCTCGGCCACGGGGTCTAGGCCGGACGTGGGCTCGTCTAGGATGACGAGGTCTGGCCGGTTCCTGAGGAGAGCGCGGGCCAGCGCCACCCGTTGCCACTGCCCTCCTGACAGGGGCACTCCCGCCTCCACGTCCTCCTCGTCCGGCTCGGAGACGAACATCCGGCTCAGCAGGGTGTCGTAGCCGCGCGGCAACGCGTTGATGGGGTCGTGGACGCCGGCGAGCCGGGCGGCTCGTTCGATCCGGCTTGGGTGCTCGATGACCGTCAGGTCGCCCAGTCCGATGTTCTCGGCCGCGGTCAGGTCGTACTGCATGAAGTCCTGGAAGACTGCGCCCGTTCGCCGCCTCAGTTCGGGCAGGGAGAGCTCGCGCAGGTCGACGCCGTCCCAAAGGATCTGGCCACGGATGGGGTCGTAGAACCGGCACAGCAGCTTGACCAGCGTGCTCTTGCCGCATCCGTTTCGGCCTACTAGCGCTGTGGCTTCGCCGTGCGCGATGAGAAGGCTGACCCCGCGAAGGGCCCACGGATGCTGGTCGGAGTATCGGAACCAGACGTCCCGAAGCTCGATGCCCGAACGCAGTGCGGGCACCGGGCGAGGTGACGGCGGGGATGGCAGGTCGGGGCCGGCGCGGGTGACGGTGAGGAAGTGGTCGAACATCAGTAGCTGCTGATGTGCCGAGGCCATGGTGGACGTCGCCGAGCCGATCGCGCCCTGGATGCCGGCGACCGCCGCGACGAACATGGAGACGTCACCGAGGCCGATCCGGCCAGACTGGGCGGCGAGCGCGGCCCAGAGGAGGCCGCCCCCGGCCAATGCCGCAGCGAACAGCGCGAGCCCGCCGTGCACGGTGAGTTCGTGCCGGTCGGCTCTGGCGCTCTCTCGGTTGATGCTGGCCCGCTCGGCGAGCATCCGCCGCCGCAAGAACGGCCCGGTACCGAACAGGCGGAGTTCCTTCGCCGCTGGGACAGTTGACAGGAGGCTCGCGTAGAACCATTCTCGGCGCTGCGCTGGGCTGAGCCGCCACAGCATCGCCACCTGGCGTCGCGACAGGCTAAGCTCCGCACATAGGACCGGCACCGCGGCCAGCAGCACCACCACCGCCATGAACGGGCCGACCACCATGAGCGAACCGAGGAAACCGGCCGTCATCAGGATCGTGGCCAACAGGTCCAGCGCGCCGTGGACGATCTGGGCGGGCGCCTGTCCACCGGATTGCTGCGCCATGCGCAGCCGATCGAGGAAGGCCGGATCCTCGAAGCGGGCCAGTCCGGCGAACCGGTCGACCGCGGCGAACAGCCGATCCTGGGACAGCAAGCTGACGGCGCGATCGGACTCGGCTCGCAGGTAGTGGGCCGCACGCGGAAGGACGGTGCCGACCAGCGTCGTACCGGCGAGCCCGGAAGCGACCGGAAGGACGCCGCCCGCCGTCACGTCGGAGGCGAGCTGGTCGAGCAGTTCCTTGGTCAGCCAGGCCACGATGACTGGCAGCGTGCCTGACACCACTCTGCACAGACTCAGCAGGATCAGGGTGTACGGCGCCGCCTGCCAGAAGATCGCGGAAGCAGCCGCCAGAGCGGACCCGCGCGCCTTCCCCATCACGCCGCGAAAGTATGGGCTAGGTCGGCGGAGTCGAGGGTGCTTCCCCTGACGACACCGTTTTCGATGTGAAGGAAGCTCGGGAAGGCCCGTACCCGGAACGCGGTGACGATTCCCGCCGCCGGATCAGCCACGGTCACGACCTTGGCCACGGGCCGCAGGTCCGCAACCATGCCGGCGGTGTCCTCCCGCGCCCCCTCGATGACAGCCAGCAGGCCGGTCGAGCCATCGGAGCACCCGGCCGCCCAGTCGATGAACACGGGCAACTGCTCGTGGCAGAAATCGCAGTCCGTCGAGAAGAACGCGATTGTGGTGCGGCCGGGGAGAGAGTCTCGGTCGATCGGTTCGCCCTCGGTGGTGACGGCGGAGAACTCACCCACGAATTCCCCCACCGCGAGAAGGGGCTCCGGTCCCGCACCGCAATCCACACCGGCCGCCAGCACATCGCCGTGCTCGCGCAATCGCCGAATGACGCCGTAGGTGAAGACGAGATTCAGGACGCACAACAAGGTTAATCCGATAACAGCGACGACCAGATACGTCATGTGATCCTCCACAGTTGGACGACAACCCGGGCGATGCGTGTACGGCACCACCCGGGTCGATCATCCGACTAACAGCTCATTCCCGAATCGAAGCAATATTTCTCACACTTCAGGACCCCTCCGGCGCCGGGCTGACCCTCCCACCAGCATCTCCTGTAGTGCTGGGTGAGCTCGAACGGATTGGGTTTGTAGCAGCCGCAGTACTGAACGACTACCGCGGCGGCGGTGGTACGGGGTGCGACGAGTTGCACCAGCCGGTCGCCGATGTGGGCGAGCAAGGACATGGAATACCTCCCGCAGAATGGTGATCGTGTGCGGCTCGGCTCAGCAGAGCCTGCCGTTGTACCAGGCCCCCTTGACCGCGGGGTGAATGCCCAGGGTGGTGACGCCGGGCCCGACACACTTCTCGTAGTCGCTGTGGATCAGTCGGTCCACGTAGATGATGACGTTGTTGTAATCGCAGTGGTTGTACTTTGCGAGGCCGCTGGAGACGAACCAGCCGCACGGAGCGTCCATCGCCGCCGATGTGGCGGCTTGGACGGGGGCCGAGCCAACGGTGACCATTCCCGCGGCCACGGCGAGGCCGATGAGAGCCGTTCGCGCTTTCCTGAACACTGGCGCACCTTTCTTCAATTACCGGATACTGAATTCGGCGGTCGTCACCAGGGCACTGAGAAGCTGTGACGGAGGCCGACGGCCGTGTAGGCGCCCGGCGGTACGGTCACGGGTTGTCCCTGGCACGCGGGACCGTCATAGACGGTGATCGGAGCGTTCGTCCTGTTGGTGACATGGGTGAAACCTGGGAGGGCTTGGCCGCAGCCGACCTGGGGGTTGTCGATCACCCGCTGGTACCCAGCGGTGTCACGAAGGACGAGCTGGCCAGTCGCGGCCGAGGCGGAGCCGGCCGTTGCACCCGCGAGCCCCGCGGCCATGACGGCCACAATCACGCCTCTCTTGATCTTCGACACTCGCTTCTTCCTTTCGGTATCGCCCGTTATCGGCGCCGACACCGAAACTCTGCACAACCGCTCTAGCGCATCCCTGGCTTCGAACTGGCGTCGGTCTGGCCGAGCAGAACGTGGCGACGTAGGGGCCTCAAAGCCACGTAGTTCGCGATTTCGGGTGCCTGTCAAAAGGCGGTGTGTCGGGCATGGCGGCGCGGAGGCCCCTAACTTCGCGGTGTGGCCGGTGGAGGCCTCTAGGGTGTGTTTTCAAATTGGATCTTGAGGTGGGTTGAGAGACTCATGATCGTTATATGCGTGGGGACCTCAGTGAATGCTTTTCATCCTCAGGCTGCCTGCGCAACTCGATCGGGACGCCTGGCTGCGCATCGCCGGGATGACGGCCTTGATCTGGCGTCGCCGCAGATGGACGTGGTTTGTCGTGAGAGGGGGGTCGCTTCGTCGCTGGTGTTGCCAGCGGTCCGCCGGGACGGAACGTGACGTCCCGTGGGTCGCGATCACTCCGGTCGTCAATGCCATCCGAGTCCTGGAGCGCATGGTTCCCGACGGCTGTCTGCTGCTTGACCACACAATGCCCACGACCTGCACAAGAACCGGTCTGGCACGAGCTCGGCCTGGGCAGCCTCGTTGGGGCACACGAATCTCGGCCACCTTGTCCAAATCCGCAAAGGGCGTTCGTGACGAGTCAGATAGGCCAGGCGAAAAACACAAGTGATCATCTGTTCCCGCCCGACCCCCTTCGACAGCCAAAAGCGGACGCACATCAAGAAGAGTCGGACAAGCCGGGCGTCCCGCGTGGATGATCTACCTGCCTGCGGGCATGGATCATGGATGTGCATGACGACTGGGTCTGGTGCACTTGATGGGGAGCGATCACGGGCGGTGATCCGGGTTCAGTTCAGCAGTGCCATCTCCCACAACACGGACGAGCGTGCGATCGGCATGGACTGGAATCGCTCGAAGATCCCGCCCTGCATGTCCATCAAGAGCCGTAATGCGGTGTAGGCGACGCCCGACGCGATCGTGATGAGCAGGATGCCGGGAAGCATGTAGTTCACGTACGCGACCGACCCGGTGTCGATCGCGCCGCCGAACACGTAGACGAACATCAGCAATGGCGATCGCGATGGCGGCGGCCTCGATCTGTCGGTTCTCGGCCACTGCTCATCACGGCGCAGGGGATGTCATGCCGGTCTGCCGGCTCCAGCAGTGTCGCCTGGAGTTCCGTCACACGCGGGCTGTCTTACCCAAGGCAGGACCGGACGGCCTTGGCCAGGTTCGAGGCCCTCGGGTCGTCGGGCCGGAAGTTCCAGAGGTTAGTGACGTAGCTGAAGCCGACACCGGCATCGGGGTCGCCGAGGGCGATCGATCCGCCGGAGCCTGGGTGGCCGAACGACCCCGGCCCGACCATCGGCGTCATTGGGCCGGGCCGCCAGAACCCGAGCGACATGTAGAAGGAGCGGTCGGCTGGGATGTCCAGGCCCGGCGGCAGTCCGTACATCCGTGTCTTGTCGGTCTGGACGGCTGTCATCCTCTCGACCGTTGACGGATCGAGCAGCCGAACCCCGTCGACGTCGCTGACCGTGGCGGCGTACATCCGCGCCAGCGAGTGCGCGTCCGCGAGCATGTTCGCGGCCGGGAACTCCGCCGCGCGCCAGGCACGCGTGGTGGAATAGTCGGAGGTGTTGTCCAAGGCGCCGCCGAGTCCGCCGGCGTGCATCTGGATCGAGCCCGGGCTCCACATGGATTCGACCCAGGCGGTGACCGTGTCCGCATCGAGCCCGGTGGTCGCGATCATCCCGGCGAGCAGCTCCTCCACGCTGAACGGAGCGGCATAGTGGAGCCGAGCCACCCGTTCCTCGTGTTCCTCGGGCAGCCCGATCCAGGCGCTCAGCCCGAGAGGTGCGGCCACCTCCTCGGCGAAGAACGTGCCGAGGGACTTGCCGGTGATCCGGCGCACGACCTCCCCGACCAGGAACCCGTAGGTGACGGCGTGGTAGACGTGCTCGGTGCCCGGCTGCCACAGCGGCTTCTGCGCCTCGATCGCACGGATGACCGGGTGCCACGCGCACGCCTGCTCGAACGTCAGCGGTCCGTCGACGAGCGGGAGACCGGCCTGGTGTGACAGCAGCCAGCGCACCAGGATCTGTTCCTTGCCGTTGGCGCCGAACTCCGGCCAGTACCGGGCCACCGGGGCACCCAGATCCAGCTCACCGCGCTGTGCCAGCATATGGGCACAGATCGCGGTAGCGCCCTTCGTCGTGGATGCGACCTGGACGATCGTGCTCTCGCGCCACGGTCGGTTCGCCTCGCGATCGGCGAGGCCGTCCCACAAGTTGGCGACGGGGCGGCCGCCCACGTAGACGCTGCACGCCGCGCCGACCTCGCCGGGGGCCTCGAAGTTCGCGCGGAACGCGTCGGCGACCTTTCCCCAGCCTTCCGCCACACCGTGCTCGAGGTCGTCACCACCACCGCTCACGGAGGCGTTGTCGCGGTCCTGATTGGCTGTCATGCGGATATCCATTCTCTCGTTACGGATTTGTCGCCCGGGTGCTGCCGCCATCGATGGCGTTGGTCAGCCGTTCCCCTCGGGCTGATCCACTGACCCTTCGGGTTGTTCCGAAGAGACTCCTCGGCGAGCTCCACAGGGGCCTCCTCGGACGACTTCGCGGATCGGGTTCCGTTCACCGCGCTCTGCTGTAGCGGGAGCGGCCTCGGAGGGGTGTTCCAGCACCCTCCCGGGGCCGTCAATCGGACGGCGCCTACTCGCAGAAGACACGCAAGTGGCCACCTCGAAGTCCACACCGCGCAGCACACGCAGTTCCTTGTACGACTTCTCCAGACCATGCAC
>NZ_JBHSPA010000056.1:0-36469 GCF_042656245.1 Nonomuraea insulae | reverse complement strand
GTCCACGCCGCGCAACACACGCAGCTCCTTGTACGACTTCTCCAGACCCTGCAGGTGCATCGTCGGCCCCTGGACCCGATTGCTTGTGGGAGGGCTGCTCATGACAGCCAGCATGGAGGGCTGACGCAGCGTCAAGGTCAAGCCCACAGGGCAGAGGTTCACATTCCCGGACCAAGGTGGAGGCCAGGTATGCCCGATCGATGTGCAGCTCGGCCAAAGTGGCCTGCTGAGCGGCCAGATCGTCGGCGATGGCGTCGATGACGGCTGCTTCGGGCACGTTGGCTGGCGTGACGCCGACCGCGGCGACAGGCCGGTCAGCCCATACCGCTTGTAGCCGTCGAAACAAGGACGACGGTGGTGTCCCCGTTTGCTGCCGCCAGCCCGGACGGCTCGCGGATAGTCGGGGCGGACGCCGGATCCTCTACCGGGGCGGAAGACTCGCCCGGCTCAGCGGCGGGCGGCGGGCCCAGGTGGCCCAGCGCCAGAGCCATTCGATCGGCCCTTGGTGGAAGCGGCGCAGCCAGGAGGCGGAGAACGACCACTGGACGATGAGGATGGCGGCGGCGATCGCGATCACTGTCGCGGAGGCCCATTGCTGTGGCCGGCCGCCGATCACGGGAGCAATCGCCAGGACGAGGAGCGTGGCGGTCAGGTAGTTGGTCAGCGCCAGGCGGCCAAGTGGCGTGAAGACGCGGTGCAGCAGCCGGCGAAGCCGGGTTCTGAGCACGAGCAGGATGAGGCACGCGTACACGCCGGCGAGCAGCAGCCCGCCCACGACGGAGGCGAACCGGACAGCGTGGGCGTCATGGCCACCGGTCTGTATCCAGAGCGCGGGAGCCGCGCCCGCCGCGAACAGCACGGCCAGTACGGCCAGTACGGCGGGGACGCGAGCGGAACTCTCGATCCGGGCGACCACGCCGTACCGGACCAGCGCCGACCCCAGCAGAAACAGCGCGGGCACCATCGTGTAGAAACCGCCGACGAGCAGCGCGGTCACAACAAGGGTGGTGGCAAGTACGGCCACGGCCCGCCGGGGCGGCCATGTCGAGGGCAGCAGCACGATCAGGCCGGCCAGGGCGTAGAAGGTCAGGATCTCGCCCTGCCACAGCAGCACGAAATGCGCCAAACCGATCGCCAGCAAGGCCAGCAATCGACGCAGCAGCAACACCCGCGGGTGTGGTTCGTGCCGGGCGGCGGACTTCAGGAACAGCGAGAAGCCGACGCCGAACAGCAGCGAGAAAATCGGAAAGAACCGCTGGTGGACGAACAGGTCCAGCCATGCCCGCCCGGACACGACGTCGCCCGCGCCGGCGATCGCCTGGATGTTGGCCGGCAGGATCCCGCACAGCGCGAATCCGCGCAGCACGTCGAGCGCGGTGACGCGAGCCTGGGCCGGCGAAGCGGGCGGAGTCGGACAGTCAGGTTGCACGAGCCCACCCTGCCGTCACGACCTCCGTCCTGTGATCGGCCGGATGGACATGATCGAGTCGGCGCGATGGTCACTTCGGCTGATGCCGATCTCCCCCGTGCAGGGGAGCGCACCGGTTCCCATGGGGATAACCGGCAGGAACAGGGTCGGGAGACTCGCGGTCATGCGTATACGTCTCGGAACCGGAGGGCTGGGGGTGCTGCGCCGCGTCGCCGGGTTCGCCGCGGTCGCAGCGATGTCCCCGTACCTGCTGGACAAAGTGATCTGGATCGCCCGCGAGGCGTCGCAGGGCACGGACGGACGGGTGCTGCTCAACGCGGTCACGGTGGTGATGGCCCTGGGGGCATCGGGCTGGGGCTGGGGCTGGCGCAGCCGTGGGGCATGCGGAAGGGGCGGCATCCGCAAGCGATGCCGCCCCTTTCCTGTCGTGCTGCGGGCCGGGCCGATGGCGCTTCCCGCGTGGGTTTCTACCAGAAGCCCGAGTCCATCCAGAGCGGACGACGTGCAGACTCGGGGGCATTTCGTACGAGCCGTCGAACGACTTCAGGCTCTGGCCGGAGCCCGGGACGTACACGATGATGGTCCGGGCCGTGGCCAGGTCGCCCACCACCTCGATCGCCTGCCCGTCCCCCTTGCGGCTCACCGCGAGGAATTGCCGCCCCGGCCACCCGTCGGCCGCGTACCGCTGCTGCAATACCGCAACGGTGAGCGGCGCGGGCAACGGGGGCAGCGTGTCCTCCGCAGGCCGTCCGGCGGCCGCCGCCAGCGTGGCGAGCAGGATCGCGGGGAACACGCTCCGAGGGATCTTCATACGCCGCACGTTACGAATCCCGCCGCGGGTGCCGCATCGGCCGAAAGAGCGATTCCGATCTTCTCCGATACGGTTTCTCACGGGGCCGTGTAGCGGGCGAGCTGCCTGCTCTGCGCCACCAGGACACCGTCGGGCCGCCACAGCCGCCGCCCGCGACCAGCTCGGCGCTGTGCGTGGGCAACTCACCGTTGCCCAGGCCGCTGAGCAGAGCGCCCGGCAGCAAGCCGCGGCTGCCGAGACCCGGGCCGGCGACCTGGTGCAGGCCTGGCGAGATCTGCGCGCCTGACCCGTCCGCAGGTCAACGCGACTTAAGCCACGCACATCCTCGTAGTGCCGCTATTGCCAAGGCGCAGGACGCCCAGATTCTGTTGGCACTGCGGCGTACTAACTAGTGCTGCGTCAGGCCATGTTTGCCCTCTTGACGATCCTGCGTAGCCGCTCGTCGTTGGTGTGGCGGCTGCGCCAGGCGATGTAACGGCGGGGCTCCGGTGCTCAGTCCGCGTACTCGAGGCCCGTCTGGCGCTCGGCGGTGACCTCCAGGCCGACCACGCCCTCACGCGCAGGTATAACCTTGAACACGATCCAGTCGCCGCCCACCTGATCCGCGTTCAGCGGTTCGACCGTGTACCCGCCCTCATGGACCACGACGCGGCGGAACTCCGCACTCAGGCCGTGCTTGCCGACCTCGGCCAGCACATCGTCGACGGTCCGGCCGCTCACCTTGACGCCGGCCAGCGGCTCTCCGGGACGGGTGGCCAACTGCCAGTTGTTCTCGTAGGACTCCCCCGGCTTGGCCGGCCTGCCCAGCTCGAAGTGCATCGCATTGGGCGCGCCCTTGATCGCCGCCGGGACGGTCACCACCATGAAGCAGCCGCTGTCGGCCAGATCGCAGTCCGCCGGCTCCTTGCGGGCGCCGAAGGGCACGTTCACCGGAGTGTTGCCGCCGCCCATGCTCACGATCTCGCCGACCGCGCTGGGCGAGACCGGGATCACTCTGAGCTCGACGTTGAGGCCGAGGGAACGGAACGCCTCGGAGAACCTCCGCTGGTCCGCGTAGGGGTCCTTGATCCGGGCGACGTAAGTGTCGGCCTCCTCGTGGATCTCCACCGCGGAGTTGGCGTAGGAGGTCGCGACGCCGCCGAGCAGGCTCGGTCCGAGGACGACGCCGAGGGCGAGGACGGCGGAGGCGGCGAGCCCGAGCAGCGCGCGATGCCCGAGGCGACGCCCGCGCGGGTGTCGTAGGAGCGCCGCCGCCGTCGTGTCCCGCTCCTGAGCGATGATGTCGGCGAACAGCGCCTGCGCGCGGGCACCGCCAGCACGCCCGCCTGGTTCGTCCGGACTGATCCGGGCCAGCGGCCTCAGCAGCTCGTTGATCTCGTCGATGTCCCTCATAGTGATCTCCCCGTGGGAACGACCGCGTCGGTCGGCGTGAATCGAACGTCGGCTACTTCGAGCGCCCGGGACAGGCGTCTGCGCGCGCGGTGGAGCCGGATACGGACGGCGTTGCGGGAGAGCCCCAGCATCGCGGCGATCTCCCTGCGGTCCATGCCCTCCCACGCGACCAGCGCGAGCAACTCGCGGTCGTCCTCGGGAAGCGTCGCGAACGCCTGGGCGATCGCGTTCCTCTCGACGCTGCGGTCGGCGAGATCACCGTAGAGGTCGGCCATCTCCGCGTCGAGGTCCCGGTGCCGCGCCTGGCGGCGCAGCGCGCCGCGGCGGTGGTCGGCCAACACGTTGCGGGCCACTCCGTAGACCCAGAGCCTCGCCTGCGCGCCCGGGGGCAGTACCTCGATCTTGCGCCAGACGATGACGAAGGTCTCAGCGACCACGTCGGCCGCGTCCTGCGGCGAGTCGCAGCGGCGTCCGGCGTAGGCGGTGATCTGATCGTAGGTCGCCCGGTAGACCGCTTCGAACCTGTGAGTGTCATCTGACACAGGCGGTTCCCATCGTGACATCCTCCACTTTCCGGTACGGGTACGAACGCTCTCTTCATGGGTGGATGCGCCCCGATCATTTCGCCCGGAACCGGAGAATTTTCGCGCAGCCTCGTCACTCTCCTGTCCAGAGTGGTTCGCGGAGAGCGGCGAGGCCGGCCTCCCGGGGTCGTCGGGCGTGATCCCTTCAGAATGCGGCCATGGCTGAGCGAGTTCGCGTACGCGAGATCGATGATGACGAAGGCAACCGGCTGCTACGGATCGTGCGGCGGGGCTCCGGCTCCGTGGTCACCTGGCGGCGGGCGCAGATGGTGCTGTGGTCGGCGCAGGGCATGACCGCCCAGAAGATCGCGGAGCTGGCGTTCACCAGCGAAGACCGGGTTCGCGATGTGATCCACAACTTCAACGCCGACGGGTTCGGCTCGTTGTATCCCAAATACAAGGGCAGGCGGCAGCCGAAGTTCACCCTGCCCCAGCGGGTGGAGATCAAGAAGATCGCCAAGTCCAAGCCCGCCGAGCACGGCCTGCCGTTTTCCCGGAGGCCCGCATCGAGCATCTGTACGCGATCTCTGACGGTCAGGTCATCCCCGACGACGGCGAACCCTCGGTCATCTTCTGTGTGGACGAGTTCGGGCCGCTCAACCTGCAACCGCGCTCGGGCAAGCAGTGGACCGACGTCGGCGGAAAGAACAAGGACCCCGAGCGCGAGCCCCGGCCGCGGATGCGCGCCACCTACACCCGCACCCAGGGCGTACGCCACTTATTCGCCGCCCTGGATCTGGGCAAGGAACAAGATGTACGGGCACATCAAGAATCGCAAGCGACGCGGAGAGTTCCTGGAGTTCTGCCGCTACCTGCGCAGCCTCTATCCGCCCGAGATCCGTATCGCGATCATCTGCGACAACTTCAGCCCACACCTGACCACCAAGAAGGACAATCGGGTCGGGCAGTGGGCAGAGGTGAACAACGTCGAGATCGCTTACACGCCCACCAATTCGTCCTGGCTGAACCGCATCGAAGCCCAGTTCACCGCGCTGCGCGAGTTCACCCTCAACGGCACCGACCACGACAGCCACCGCGAGCAGGGCAGCATGATCCGTCGTTACATCGCCTGGCGCAACCGCCACACCAACGACGAGCGGCTACGCAGGATCGTCAAGAAGGCAAACGTGGCCTGACGGGGCACTAGATCCTTGGCATCTGTGACGAATTGCCACGCTTGTTGGCACCAGCTCCATGGTTCAGCGCAGCGAGCCTGGCGCGCATGGGGTTGCAACGGCGACGGTCTCGTCGCTTCGTTACTGACCGCCTTCAAGTGACCTTCGGCGATTTCTACAGACCATGCAGTCGCCTGGTGACCGTGTCGAGTGTCGGCCAAGGAGGACCCTCGCGCAGCGAGCGCAAGGATTCCTCTCCGAATCGCCTCCCGTTCGGAAGCTGGTCGCCAAGTTCCCAACGCCAGGCTGCGACCATCGCGAGAACGAGCTGCCGGCACTCGTCCAGCAGTCCTTGGTCAATGTTCGGATAGTGCTCGCAGATCGCCTCGGCGACATGGGCGAGATCGAACTCGACGGGTCCACGGCAGCGCGTCTCAAGGTCGATGCTTCTCTTCAAGTGGTCGTCGCAACACCCCAGATGAGGGGATGCGATGGACTTCGAGATTCGGGAGGACCGGGAACGCAGTCGAGGCCGCAGGGCGCTGTCCCGCGAATGGGCGGCATACTTGCGGCTCGTGCAGCAGGGCTTGAGCAACAAGGAGGCATGCCGGATCGTCGGCATCAACCTCCGGACCGGATGACGATGGCGTAACGGACGCAATCCGACCGGCAAGAACGTACGGGCGCTACCGATCACATCGGCGGCGCCCCCGGACGTGCGTGGCCGCTACCTGAACGAGACCGAGCGGATCCACATCGCCGACCGGATGCGGTAGAAGGCGTCGATCCGGGAGATCGCGCGCGAGCTCGGCCGCGCGCCCTCCACCATCAGCCGGGAGATCTGCCGCAACCGCCATCCTGGCAACGGCCAGTACCGGCCGCACGCGGCCCAGGCCCGAGCCGACGCGCGCCGGCCTCGCCCCAAGCCCGGCAAGATCGGGCAGAACTCCGAGTTACGGGCATACATTCAAGACCATCTGCACAAGCGCTGGAGCCCGGAGCAGATCGTCCAGAGCCTGCGCCGGACCTTTCCCGAGCGGGCGGAGATGCACGTGTGCCACGAGACCATCTACCAGGCGCTCTACGTCCAAGGCCGCGGCGAACTGCGCCGCGAGCTGACCCGAGCGCTACGCACCGGCCGCGCCGTGCGCAAGCCCCGCCGCCTGGCCCAGCAGCGCCGGCCCCGCTACAGCACGCCCATGGTCATGATCAGCGAGCGACCCGCCGAGGCCGACGACCGGGCCGTGCCGGGCCACTGGGAGGGTGACTGCATCATCGGCAAGAACGGCAACTCGGCCATCGGCACCCTCGTCGAGCGCTCCACCCGCTACGTGATGCTCATCCACCTCCCGCACGGCCGCAGCGCCGGACTGATGCGCGAGGCTCTCACCCAGACCATCACGACCCTGCCACGCCACCTGCTGCGATCCCTCACCTGGGACCAGGGATCAGAAATGGGCTCCCACGGCGCCTTCACCCTCGAAACCGACGTCCCGGTCTACTCTGCGACCCGGCCAGCCCATGGCAGCGCGGCTCCAACGAGAACACCAACGGCCTGCTGCGCCAGTACTTCCCCAAAGGGCACCGATCTGTCCGTTCACACCCGCGACCAGCTCGACGCCGTCGCTGCCGAATTGAACTCCCGACCTCGCAAGACGCTCGACTGGGATACCCCAGCTGAACGCCTCGCGCAGCTCCTGGCGACCTGCGCCTGACCGAGGGGCTGTTTCAAAGGCGCTTCAGACTGTCGGAGCATGTCGCTAACTTCTGCGGTATGCATCACGAATCGCCACTCAACGCGCTACCCGATGGACTGCCACCGGGCCGTCTGGTGACACCCGAACGCGGCTCCGACAGCCCCGTCATGTGGGTCTCGGACCAACGGCTTCCTGACGCGGGACGACACTGGCGGCGACTCTTCGAACTTCGCGGCAAGACCGGCCTTTATCCGCTGCTGCTGGACCCGCTCGTGGACAACCCCGGACGACCATGGCACGACGGCGAACTCGCTGCCGCGCCGATCGGGGCGATCGACGCGCTGACCGCCGAGAATGTACTGATCGGGTTCTGGAACGACGATGCGTTCGGCCCTTGGCCCGGACTGGCACCGCCGGGCGTGTCGGACCGGGATCCGGACACGGCTGCCTCGCTGCTCGCCGAGTCCCTCGGCTCGGTCTGCCCACAGGCGAAGGGCGCCGGGTCTGCCTTTCGCCTCCTATAAGCCGTCCCCATCTCGATCACCGATCCAGAGCGAATCGTCGACCTGAACATACGCCGACGAGACCGGCTCGGAGGAGTCCTCCGCGAGTACGCACATGCGGCTTGAACTGCATGGACGGGGATTTCGGCAGGCGCAAGTCGCCGGATGACGACTTGCTGTAGCTACCCGTGTGGTCCTGGCTATTGACGGGGTGAGCCTATTTCGGTGTGGTCGGAGGTCCAGGCGGTGGCCTGGCCGCTGAGAGTGAGGCCGAGGCCGGGGCGGTCGGGGACGAGCATGTGGCCGTCGCGGATTTCCAGGCGTTCGTTGAAGAGGGGCTCCAGCCATTCGAAGTGCTCAACCCAGGTGGTACGCGGGTACGCGGCCGCCAGGTGCAGGTGGATTTCCATGGCGAAGTGCGGGGCCATGCTGAGGCTCCTGTCGTCGGCGAGGGCGGCGATGCGAAGGAAGGGGGTGATGCCGCCTACGCGGGGAGCATCGGGTTGGAGGAAGTCGGCGGAGCGGGCTTCGATGAGCCGGCGGTGTTCGGCGACACTGGTGAGCATTTCACCGGTGGCGATGGGGGTGTCCAGGGTGGCGGCGAGTGCCGCGTGTCCCTCGGCGTCGTAGGCGTCGAGGGGTTCCTCGATCCATACGAGGTCGAATCGTTCCAGGACGCGGCCGACGCGCTGGGCGGTGGGACGGTCCCATTGCTGGTTGGCGTCGACCATGAGGGGAACGGTGTCGCCGAGTTGCTCGCGGACGCTTTCCACGCGCTTCAGATCGGCGGTGACGTCGGGCTGGCCAACCTTGAGCTTGATGCCGCCGATGCCGTTCGTGAGCGACTTCTGAGCGTTCTCCACGACCTCTTCGATCGGCATCGACAGGTATCCGCCTGAGGTGTTGTAGCAGCGCACCGCGTCGCGGTGGGCACCGAGGAGCTTGGCGAGGGGCAGGCCGGCCCGCTTGGCCTTGAGGTCCCAAAGGGCGATGTCGAGGGCCGCGATCGCCTGGGTGGCCAGGCCGCTGCGGCCCACGGACGCGCCAGCCCACACCAGCTTGTCCCACAGCCGGCCGATGTCGTTGGCGTCCTCACCGAGCAGCGCGGGGGCGATCTCCTTGGCGTGGGCGTACAGGCCGGGGCCGCCTGCTCGTTTGGAGTATCCGAACCCCATGCCCTCATGCCCGTCCTCGGTTCCGATCTCGGCGAAGAGGAAGGAGATCTCGGTGAGCGGCTGCTGCCGTCCGGTCAAGACCTTGGCGTCGCTGATCGGGGCGTGCAAGGGGAGGCGTACGAGAGCGAGCCTGACCCGGGTGATGGGCGAGGTCGCGAGAATCGTGCTCGGTCGAGCTGTCACAAGGCGCTCCTAAATGAAATCCCGATTATCGGAATGCAATCCCAATGGACGGCAGACGTTTCCGGCAGGTTACGAGCGCGGCCGGAGAAATGGCAAGTCTCAGGGGAGCCCGTTTCGATATCCGGGACGGCCCCCATGTCTGCGTCCCAGGCATTGGGATCTGGCCTATCAGGCAAAACGCGCTTACAAAATCCCAATGACTGGCACGACGGTCGATATTACGTCCCGCCTATCAGGATCAGTATCAATTTTGTTTCCCCGGGATTAACGGAAGGCTTGTCAATCGCCGATGCCGTCTCTACGGTAAGGCCATCCCAACCATCGGGATAACAAATTCTCCACTGGGACATGAACCCAGCGATCGAGGGGAGCGGCGTGTCAGCCGATGTCCAGAAGGTCCCGCTGGATCCAAAGGTGCTCGACCACCTGCGTCAAGCCAGCACGGCCACCCTGGCCACACAGCTCTACAAACGGGGCTTGCGCCAGCCGTTCCTCGTCGGTTTGACCGCGCTCGGCGCCGGTCCCGGCAGCTTCGCCGGCGAGGCCTTCACCATGCGGTTCATACCGTCGCGTGAGGACATCGACCCGCTGGACGATCCGTATCGAACCGGGAACCGGCTCCAATGGGAGGCGGTGGAGAGCCTGTCCCCCGGTCAGGTCCTGGTCGTCGACAGCCGGGACGACACCCGGGCGGCATCCGCCGGCGACATGCTCATCACCAGGGCGATGCGACGCGGGGCGGCGGCATTCGTCACCGACGGCGCCGTCCGCGATGGTCACCTGCTCGCCTCGCTGCCGTTCCCCACCTACGCCCGGTCGGTCACGGCGACGACCCGTCCGGCCTTCTTCCACGTAGCCGACCTTCAGGTGCCGATCGGCTGCGCCGGGGTGGCCGTCTACCCCGGCGACGTCATCGTGGGCGACCCCGACGGGGTGGTCGTCGTGCCGCGCGCGCTCGCGCCGGTCATCGCGGTGCCCGCCGCCGAGCAGGAGCGGCTGGAGCAGTATCTGCACACGCGGATCCAGCGGGGTGAACCGCTGTGGGAGGTCTATCCGCCCAACGAGCAGACCCTGGACGACTATCGAACCTGGACCGCCGAGAACGGGAGCAGGACATGACAACCATGACGACGGAGTTGATGGAGCGGACCATCCGGACGTATTTTCAGGGCTGCAACGAGGCGGACGTCGAGCTGATGGCGTCCTGCTTCACCGATGACGCCGTCCACTACTTTCCCCCCGGCATGTACGGCGGGGCATGGCGCGGCGCCCGCGTGATCGCCCGGAACTGGGTGGACTTCGTCGCCACGAAGGGGTCGGCCTGGACGATCGACCGGCTGATCTGCGATCCGGTCTCCCACCAGGCAGCCATCGAATGGACCCACTACAAGACGGCCGAGGGCACGATTCTGCGCGGCGACGAGTGGTACCTCTTCGATCAGGGCAGCGGGCTCATCGCCGAGATCCGCGCCTATTACGCCTCGCCCGTGGACAAGTCCGTACAGCGGCTGGAACTTGACGGTTTCGACTACGCGGGCCGTGGCTACCACCTCAGCTGCCCCGTGCCCCGCCCCCACGCATCGCAGGAGATCGGACGATGACAACGGGAGCAGGTCCGGTGATCAAGGCGGCGCGGGTCACCCCGATCCTCATCTGGGACCCACCGCTGCTGAACCTCGTCGGCGTCCACCAGCCCTACACCCCGCGTCTCATCGTCGAGGTCGAGTCCGAGTCGGGCGTGGTCGGAGTGGGTGAGACCTACGGCGACACCGCCTACCTGGAGATCGCGCACGCACTGGCCGCGACGCTGCCCGGCCGCCCGCTGGCGTCGATGAACGAGCTGGGCCGGCGGCCTTCCGGGATGGAGGATCGCCGGCTCGGTGGCGAGGATGAGCAGGACAAGAGCGGCTTTCGCGGCGTGCTGACCACCTCGAAGCTGCACGCCAGCGTGGTGTCGGCCTTCGAGGTCGCCTGTCTGGACGCGTTGGGCAAGGAGAGCGGGCTCCCGGTGCACGCGCTGCTGGGCGGGAAGGTCCGTGACCGCGTCGACTACAGCGGATACCTGTTCTACCGGTGGGCCGTGCATCCCGGTGACGACGTGCCGTCCGACGACTGGGGGTCGGCCCTGGATCCGGCCGGCGTGGTCGAACAGGCGCGGCGGTTCGACGCGGCGTACGGTTCGCGGTCGTTCAAGCTCAAGGGCGGGGTGTTTCCGCCGGATCAGGAGGTCGCCGCGATCCGCGCGCTGCGCGAGGCGTTCCCCGACCGGCCGCTACGCCTGGACCCGAACGGCTCGTGGAGCGTCGAGACCAGTGTGCGCGTGGCCCAGGAACTGGACGGCGTGCTGGAGTATCTGGAGGATCCGACGCTCGGTACCTCCGCCATGGCCGAGGTGCACCGGCGTACCGGCTTGCCGCTGGCCACCAACATGTGCGTGACCTCGTTCGACGAGGTGCCCGAGGCGTTCGCGGCCGACGCGGTGCAGGTGGTTCTGTCCGACCACCACTTCTGGGGCGGGCTGCTCGCGACCCGTGATCTGGCCGCGTTGTGCCGGGTCTACGACGTGGGTGTGTCCATGCACTCCAACACCCATCTTGGCATCAGCCTCGCGGCGATGACCCACGTGGCGGCGACCGTGCCAGAGCTGCGTTATGCCTGCGACACCCACCGTCCATGGCAGACCGAGGACGTCGTCACGCTCCCCCACACCTTCGCCGACGGGGCCATCGAGGTCTCCGACGCGCCGGGGCTCGGCATCGACCTCGACCGCGACGCGCTGGAGCGGCTGCATCGGCGGTGGCTGGACAGCGATGTTCGGGACCGCGATGACGTCGGCGCCATGCGGGCGGCCGTGCCCGGCTATCAGCGCCCCGCCTTCCCCAAATGGTGACCTCACCCATGCACCAAAGAACCAAAGGAGATCGGCCGTGTCGTCGACTCGCGCACAAACCCCAACCCTCTCCCGCCGCACGGCGCTGCTGTCCGTGAGCGGCTTGATTCTCCTCGCGGGCTGCGCGGGCGTCCAAGGCGGAGTCCAGGACGGCGGGCAGGCAGCAGGCAAGGGATTCCCGTCCAAGGCGATCCAGTTCACCGTGCCCTTCCCACCGGGCGGAAGCTCCGACGCCATCGGCCGGGCGGTCGCCAAAGGCATGGCGGACCCGATCGGCAAGCCCGTGGTCGTGGTCAACAAACCAGGGGCCGCCGGAGCGCTGGGAGCTCAGGAGGTCAGGAGCATGACGGCCGACGGCTACAACCTGGTGATGCTGGCCTCGTCCCTGTTCACGGTGACACCGCTGGCCATCCCGGATGGCACGGCACCCGCGCTGGAAGACTTCACGATCATCAAAGGGCTGACCGTCGAGCCCATCGTGCTCTTCGCCCGGGCGGACGGGCCGTACCAGAGCATCAAGGACGTCCTGGCGCTCAAGGGCAGCGGCAAGCGCGTGACCTACTCCACCACGGGCGCCGGCACCACCAGCCAGTTCGCCCAGAAGCTGCTGCTGGGGTCGTTGAAGGTGAATGCGAGCGAGGTGCCGTTCGAAGGGGGCGCTCCGGCGGTGGCCGCCGTGCTCGGCGAACAGGTCGACCTCGGGGCCAACCATCCCAAGGAAGTCATCGAGCAGGTGAAGGCCGGCAATCTCCGCATCCTCGGAATCTTCTCCCCCGAACGCAGCTCCTTGTTGCCGGACGTTCCCACGTTGAAGGAGAGCGGCGTGGACATCGTGGTCGAGCAGCGGCGCTTCCTGGGCGCGCCCAAGGGCCTGGCGGACGACGTGCTCACCAAGCTGCGCGCGGCCGTCGACGACGCCCAGCGGGACCCGGCCTACGGCACCTTCCTGACCGGCAACTACATCGACCGCAACGAAATCGACGCCGCGACGATGGCGAACGATCTGGCGGCGGCGAAGCGCACCTACGCCGCCCAGATCGGCACGTTCGGCGTCGACTTCAGCAAGGGACAGTGATGAACCGCCCGGCCAGGACGACCGACGACGCCATGCGGCCTGATGGGTCCCGCCGGTCCGAAACCCCCGAGCGGCCTGAGGCCGGCGAAGAGGCATCGGAAGAGATCAGGCCCGCAGGGGCGTGGGCGTCGGTCGTGGCGGCGCTGGCACCCGGAGTGTTCGGCGCGGCGATGGCGATCATGGCACTGTCGCTCGGGCTGGGCCGGCTCAGCGAACCGGGCGCGGGCCTGTGGCCGTTCGCCCTCGGCGTGCTCCTGGTCGCGGTGTCGGTCGCGCTGCTGACCACCAGGAGGCGGCAGGCCGCCTGTGAGAGCTTCGGCCGCGGAGGGTGGAGCGTTGTGCTGGGCGCGGTGAGCCTGGTGGCGTTCATCATGCTGCTCCCCTTGGTCGGGTTCGAGATCCCCACCGTCGTCCTGATCGCCCTGTGGCTCAAAGTGATCGGCGGCGAAGGCTGGCGCACGACGGTCGCCGTCTCCGTGCTCGCCACGGCGGGATTCCATGCGCTGTTCGTCCTCGCGCTGGGCGTCTCGATCCCCCACCTGATCGCCATCTAGACAGGAGGCTGTCCATGGACGTGCTGTCCTCGATCTTGGGCGGCTTCGACGTGGTCTTCCAGCCCGTCAACCTCGCCTACTGCTTCGCCGGCGTACTGATCGGAATGCTCATCGGGGTCCTGCCCGGGCTCGGCCCGGTCGCGACGATCTCGATCCTGCTCCCGATCACGTACGGGCTCGAGCCCGCCACCGCGATCATCATGCTCGCGGGCATCTTCTACGGCGCCCAGTACGGCGGCACCATCACCTCCGTCCTGCTCCGCCTGCCCGGAGAGTCCACCACGGTCGTCACCGTTTTCGACGGCTACCAGATGGCGCTGCGCGGCCGGGCCGGGGCGGCGCTCGGCATCGCGGCCGTCGGCTCGTTCGTCGGCGGCACGGTGTCGATCCTCGGCCTGAGCTTCCTGGCGCCCGTCGTGGCGGAGTTCGCGCTCGACTTCGGGCCGCCCGAGTACGCGGTCCTCACGCTGCTCGGCATCCTGCTGGTGTCCACGCTCGGCACGGGGTCGCCGCTGAAAAGCCTCGCCGTCGCGGTGGCCGGGCTCCTGCTCGCCACCGTCGGCCGCGACACCTTCACGGGGATGGGACGGTTCATCCTCGGCAGCGACAACTTGGCCGACGGGATCGACTTCGTGCCGCTCGCGATGGGACTCTTCGGCGTCGGCGAGATCCTCTACGACCTGGAGCGACGGGCCCGTGAGAAGCTCACGATGCCCGCGATCGGCAAGGTCTGGATCTCCCGGCTCGACTGGATCAGATCACGGGCCGCCATCGCGCGCGGCACGGTCCTCGGATTCGTGATCGGGATCCTGCCCGGCGGCGGCGCGGCGCTGTCGTCCATGCTGTCCTACGCTGTCGAGAAGCGGGTCTCCAAGACCCCGAAGGAGTTCGGCCGTGGCGCGATCGAGGGCGTGGCCGGGCCGGAGACCGCGAACAACGCCGCCGCGACGTCCTCGTTCATCCCGCTGCTCACGCTCGGCCTGCCGGCCAACGCCACCATGGCCGTGATCTTCGGCGCCCTGCTGCTGCAGGGCGTGACGCCCGGCCCGCAGATGATCACCGAACACCCGGACGTGTTCTGGGGAGTGATCGACTCGATGTGGATCGGCAACATCTTTCTGCTGGTGATGAGCGTGCCGCTGGTCGGGCTGTTCATCCGGATCCTGCGGGTACGCGCCACCATCCTGGCCCCGATCACCATCATGATCACGATGATCGGCGTCTACACGGTCAACAACAGCCTCTTCGACATGTACCTCGTGATCGGCTTCGGGATCATCGGCTACCTGATGAAGAAATTCGGCTTCGAGCCCGGGCCTCTCGTGCTCGCCTTCGTTCTCGGCGGTCAGATGGAGACCGCCTTCCGGCAGTCGCTACGGCTGTTCGACGGCAGCCCGGCCGGCTTCTTCACCCGGCCCATCTCCGGGACCCTGCTGGCGGCGATGGTCGTCGGGGGCATTCTTCTGGTGGCGTTGCGCCGGCGTACCACCGTGGCCCCCGATGATGCTCCCGTTGAGGAGGTCAGGCGATGAGGCAGCCGGGCGATTGCGGCACACTGTCCCAATCAGCGGGACGACTGCCGCAGGAGGATGTCATGACCACGGATGACGGGCGCAAAGGATCACTCGACCGAGGACTGGCGATCCTCGAGTACCTGGCCGCGGTGCGTGAAGCGTCGATGGCCGAGATCGCCGACTCGGTGAACATCAGCAGGAGCGCCGCCTACCGGGTGATGGACCGCCTGCGCGAGACCGACTTCGTCGTCAGCTTCGAGAACGGCCGCTGGCGGCTCGGCCCGGCGGCGGCCCGGATGGCGATGGCCGCCGTCCAGTCCACCGACGTCGTCCACGCCGCCCCCGACATGCTGCGCCTTCTGGTGCAGCAGACCCGCGAGACCGTCGGACTCGGCGTGATCAGCGGCGACGAGATGGTCTTCGTCTACCGCGAACGCGGGCCGCAGGCCGTCGGGGTGAACGCCGAACTCGGCGCCCGGCGTCCGCTGCACTGCACGTCGGTCGGCAAGGCCTACCTCGCCGCACTTGACCCCGCGGAACACCGCGCCCTCATCCGCCGTATCCAGCTCGCGCCGTACACGTCCCGCACCATTACCTCGCGGGCCGCCCTGGAAGCCGAGGTGGAGGACATTCGTGGGCGTGGATGGGCGGTCGAAATCGGCGAACTCGACGAGGCGAGCGGCTGCTGCGGAGCAGCCGTGCTGAACCACACGGGCCGGCCGGTCGCCGCGATCAGCGTGGCCGGCCCGGTCACCCGGATGGAAGGGTCACTCGAGCGCATCGGCCCGATCGTCGCCAGCACGGCCGAAGCCATTTCCCGTCGGCTGGGATATGTCCCGCCACTGTAGAAAGGCAAGCACTTCATGCGCATCGGGCGAATCGCCGGAGGCCACCTCGTGGCCGACGACGGCAGCGGATTCCGGAAGTTGCCGTACGACATCGACCTGCCCGCCGTCATGGCAGGCCGGCCGCTCGACGCGACAGAACCGGTGGAAGACCCGGACCTCATCGCGCCCCTGATTCCCGGCAAGATTCTCGGCATCGGACTGAACTACCTCGACACCATCAGAGAGATGGGACTGCCGAAACCTACCGAGCCGTTTCTGTTCGCCAAGTTCCCGTCGAGCGTCATCGGGCCAGGTGAGCCGATCCGCATCGACCCGGAGTTGACCCGGCGCGTGGACTGGGAGACCGAGCTCGCCATCGTGATCGGCCGACGCGCCTCCCGCGTGTCGCCGGGCGAGGCCCTGGAGTACGTCTTCGGTTACACGGGGGCCAACGACGTGTCGGCCCGTGACCTCCAGGCAAGTGACGGCCAGTGGGTGCGCGGCAAGAGCCTGGACACCTTCTGCCCGCTCGGCCCCGTGATCGTCACCCGCGACGAGATCCCCGACCCCCAGGCCCTGCGGCTACGCACGTGGGTCAACGGCGAGAAGGTCCAAGACGGCACCACCCGCGACATGCTCTTCGGCATCGTCGAACTGATCTCCTACTGCTCTGCGCACTTCACCCTGGTTCCGGGAGACGTCATCCTCACCGGCACCCCCCACGGCTGCGGCGATTTCATGACCCCGCCCCGTCACCTCAGGCCGGGCGACCTCGTGGAGACCGAGGCTGAAGGCATCGGCAGACTGGCCAACCCGGTCACGGCGATCGCCACCTGACCTCGAGGGGTCTGCTCCGTGATGGCGGCCTCTTGCCTGCCTGTTGCCGGCGTCTCGCCGCCGCTGGCGGGTTGACCGAGAACCAGGATGCCGCAGGCTTGAGAGGTGAGGAACTGGCGCCAGGTCGGTGAGGCCCGGCGCGGCGCGGTCCCAATCCCACCGCTGCCAGGACCCGGCGGACCGTCCCTTCTCCTACGCTGTGGCCAAGACCGAGGAGCTCGCCTTGGATGCGCCGATGTCCCCATCGTGGATTCTCCCGCGCCAACCGGACGATCAGATCGCGGATCTCTTCGGAGATTGGGGGCCGGCCCTGCTTGGCGGGGTAGGTCCACTTCTTCTTGACCAGCCTGCGATGCCAGGCGAGCAGCGTGCCGGGCGTCACGATGCGATGCAGTCGAAGGCGAGCGGGTAGCAGCCTGGCCAGCGCGGCCAGCAGGGCCCGATCGGCCCAGTCCGGCCTGGGCTGGGCGACCTGGCGACGCAGCACCGCGACCTCATGCCGCACCACCAAGATCTCCGCCTCTTTGGAAGCGCTGCCCCGTGTGAGCAGCACCAGCCAGCCGAACACTCTGACCACCAGCAGATACAGGAGTCGAAACAACACGAGAGCCAACCCTAGAAGACCAGGTCAGACCCTCTGTATCAGTTCTGGCACCGGACAGGCTCCCACTGGCGCTCCAGCATGCTGGAGATGGACGCCGAGTTCTTCGAGAACGTGTGGCGGACCAACTGCTTCGGCGGCTTCCTCGTCGGCCGCGAGTCGGCGCGGCGGATGAGCGCCGCGGGCGGCGGCGCCATCCTGTACACCGGGTCGGTCTCCGGCCTGATCGCCCGGCCCAAGCTGGCGGCGTACGCCTCGGCCAAGTTCGGCCAGCGCGCGGTCGCGCAGGCCCTGGCCAGGGAGTTCGGGCCGCGCAACGTGCACGTCGCTAACGTCATCGCGCACGGCCTCATCGACGGAGATCGCCTGAACTCGGCCTTCCCAGCCAAGAACCGCCGTCCCACGGACGGCATGCTCGACATCGACGCCATCGCCGAGACATTCTGGCAGGTGATCGTGCAGCCGCGCACCGCGTGGGCGCATGAAGTGGACATCCGCCCGTACTGCGAGCCGTTCTGATGGAGGCGAACTACCTCGGCGCGCAGAGGTAGCCGTAGATGCGTCGGGACCCGGACCGGTAGTAGGCGGCCGCCACGGTCTCGGTGAACTTCGCGGCTGCGGCGGCGTGGCGATATCCCTGCGTCCCGCTGGTCTGGACGGTGTATCCGCCGCTGGCGGCGCCGAACGCCATGACGCGGTCCAGGGTGTTCTCGTCCGACAGTGGGTAGGTGTATTGCAAGAAGCGGCCCTGCCACTGCGCGGCCTGTGAGGAAGGACGGCTCCTACACCGTCACGACCACCTACCCCGCCCCTCGACCGCACCACCGGCACGGTCAGCCTCAAGGCGGAAGCCTGGGACCGCGCCGGCAATCGAGTGGAGCAGACCACGATGAGGTCGTTCGCACTGCGCTGACGCAACGCCCGCGCCGAACCGAAGACCAACTTCGCCCGAGACTCACCCATCCGTCAGTTGACCCAATATCCGGCCCAAGCGGCGTGACAAGCGGTTACGCGACGAGCAGGAGCACGCTGATCGCCAGCATCACCACGCGGTCCCCGTGGATGCCGTAAACGTCCGCCTTGGGATACAAGATGGTCATGACCACAACGCCTTGGGCAGCCAGCGGTCCAGCAGCCGGGCGAAGTCCCGCGGCCGCTCCCGGTGCAGGAAGTGACCGCAGCCCTTCCATGTCACGATCTCCGAGCGGGGGTCGCCGGGAATCGCCGCCTCCCACCGCGCGGCCTCGGCGACCGATCGCAGGCACAGCACAGGGCAGCGCCGCCTAGCCAGGTACCGGGCGGTCGCGGGCCGCACGCCGAACGCGTCCGGCCCGGCGTACATGCCCGCATAGCACTGCGCCAGGACGTGCCGGGGGGTGGCGAGCAGCTGGGCCAGCACATCCGGCGGCAGCGCGCCGAGCTGGCGCGCCGCCGCCTGCGCCCCCTCGGCGCGCAGCGCGGCCAGCCGGCCGGGGATCAGTATCTCCTCCTGCTCATCGGCGGCGTAGGCAGGATCGACGACCACCAGTGCCCGGACAACTTCGGGCCGCGTGACGGCGAGCACGGTGACGACTTGTGCTCCCATCGAGTGCCCGACCGCGACGAAGGGGCCGAGGTCAAGCCGCTGTGCGAGCCGGGCCAGGTCGGCTGCCAGGTCCGCGGGGCGGTAGCCCGCGGCGGGCGCCGGTGAGTGTCCGTGTCCGCGCAGGTCGGCCACGATGACCCGGTAGGTCCCGGGGGTGAGGGCGGCTACGACCGGTGCCCAGGAACAAGCGTCGCCGCCCCATCCGTGCACCAGGAGCAGCGGGATGCCGTCATGGTGGCCGGTCTCGATGTGGTGCAGCCGAATCTCCCCCGTATCGGCGTTGGCCATCCCGTCCCCCTTAGATCAACGGCTGGAGCCGGCAGGACTCCGCTTCGCCAGCGTTCTTGAGCTATCGATAGAAAAGTTGCCATACAAAGATGGCTCATGAACCGGCTGGGCCCCGCCACCGCGCCCCCTCCCGGCCGCTCCATCTGAGCGGCCGGCTGGACCTGCCGGGTGCGGCTGATCAAGGTCGGCCTATCAGCCGGTATCGGGTGTGGGCGACGGCATCCCAGCCGAGCCTGCGGCGTCCGCTGGGGGCGCCCGGCTCTTCGGCGCAGGCCACCTCGGCTCCCGATGCGTCGAGGACCGTCATCGCTGGGGTGTCGTCGCAGACCTCCACGACGATCCGGCCGGCCGGGCCCGTGTGGACTTCGGCCGTCTCAAGAAGGCCCTGGCTCCATCTGGCGTCGACCCGGTGTCCGCCCCGGCAGCGGATGCCGTGCACGTGGCCGCCGCGCCAGTCCGGCGGCAGGGTCTTCAGCAGGCTGATGGCGCCTTCGTGGCTTTGCACCAGCAGCTCGGTCATCCCGGCCACGGCGCCGAGGTTGCCGTCGATCTGGAAGATATGGCCGCCCGGCCAGGAGTCGTGCGGGTGAAGATCGAGCAGGGAGTTCGAGCTGAGGTCATCCAGGAGGATCGAGATCGAGCGTTGTGCGAGCTCGGCGTCGCGCAAGCGGGCGGCCAGGCAGAGGATCCACGCCTGGCTCCAGCCGGTGTAGCCGCTGCCGTGCTGTAGCCGTGTCCGCAGCGCGCGGCGCGTCGCCTCGAAGTCGCCTGGGGTGCCGGTCTCGGTGATGCGCGTGCCCGGGTACAGGCCGTACAGATGCGAGACGTGCCGATGTCCTGGCTCACGCGGGGTGCGCTCGTCGCACCACTCCAGCAGGTCGCCGTCCTGCCCGAGGGCGACAGGACGCAGCGTGGACAGCGCGTCGCGCGCCTCGGCGACGAGCGGCTCGTCCTCATGGCCGCCTGGGAACCGTTCGGCCAGGAGGGCGTAGCGTGACAGCACCTCGCGCACCAGCTCCTGGTCCATGGCGCTGCCCTGGGAGGTGGCGGCATGCTGGGACTTCCCCACCATGAAATGGTGCTCCGGCGACGTGGAGGGGCTCATGACGAGCTCTCCATGCTGGTCGGGCACCAGCATGTCCAGGGCGAACCGGGCAGCCGAGCGGAAGACGGGCAGAGCCGTGTTCGCGGCGAAGTCGTCGTCGGGCTGGTAGTCGAGGTGATCCCAGAGGTGCGCGGTGAGCCACATCAGGCCTGACGGCCAGTTGGCGTACTGGGGGTCGCCTATCACGGGTGTGGAGAACCGCCAGATGTCGGTGTTGTGGTGGACGGTCGCGCCGCCGGCGGCGTAGTAGCGTCTGGCCGTGTCCGTTCCGGCCGCGGCCAGTTCGCGGGTCAGCTCGAACAGCGGCTGGTGCACCTCGGGAAGTGCGGTCGGCTCCGCGGGCCAGTAGTTCATTTCGACGTTGATGTTGGTGGTGTAGTTGCAGCTCCAGCCGGGTCGCACGTCGGTATTCCAGATGCCCTGCAGGTTGGCGGCCTGCGTTCCGGGGCGCGAGCTGGAGATCAGCAGGTAGCGGCCGTAGTGGTAGTACAGCTCGGCGCGTGACGGATCGGCTCCATCGATCGCGGGAGGCGAGGCTGACAGGTCCAGGTCGACCCGGTCGAAGTAGCGGCGGTATTCCTGGCGGTGGCGGGCGCGCAGCTCGGCCGTGCCGGTTGCGGCGGCGCGCTGGACGCGCCGGCGTGCCTGCTCGGCGATCGCGGCCAGGTCGGCGCTCGGCCGCTGGTCGTAGCCGCGGAACCCGCTGGCCGCCGAGGCGATCAGACGGATCTCTTGCGGGCCGGTCCGCTGCACGGCGGCGACGACGGCGAATCCCATGCCGGCGGCGACGGTGCCGTCCTCGCCGGATTCGTCGTCGGCGTAGATGATCGCCGGGTGCCGGTCGACGTAGTTGGGCAGGACGTGGCAGGGTGCGCGACCGGTGGCGGTGAGCCAGTGTATGCCGGCGTCCTGTTGCCGGATGACCTCGACGGTGGGATGGTCGCTACCGAAGGTGAGGGCGACGGCATCCGTTACGGCGACGGCGGCCGCTGAGCCGCCCCCGGTTACGGTGACGACCAGGACGCCGTCAGGCTGGGAGACGAAGCTCTGCATGCGCACCGGGCCGGCCGGGGTGTCGTAGGTGGTTGTGGCGACGGCCTCGGCCACGTCGAGCTCGCGGCGGTAGTCGTCGATGGGCTGGTCGGCGGCGTATCGCCACTCCAATCGGCCCACCGGCTGATAGGACTCGGTGTAGCCCGGCCCCTGCATGGCCAGGGCGAGTTCGTCAGCGCGCAGGTGGTCCTGCTCGGTGATGGCGCGCCGCAGTTCGGGCAGCAGGGTGCTGACTTCGGGGTCGTTCGTGGGTGACCGCGGGCCACCCGACCAGAGCGTGTCGACGTTGAGGTCGAAGCGCTCGGCGGCGACGCGCCCGTGCACCATCGCGCCCAGGGTTCCGTTGCCCAGCGGGAAACCCTCGTGGAAGGTGGCGGAGGGCGCCGGCAGCCGCAAACGGTGGCGCCGCTGCTCGCTCACTTCTGGTATGCCTTCTGCTCGATCTCCAGGTAGCGCTTGAGTCCCAGGTCGTCGAGGCCCTTGAGGTAGGCCGCCCAGTCAACGTCGTCGTTGATGTTCCTTCTTCCGGTGACGAACTCGAGACTGGACTGGGAGACGTAGTTCTCGATGTTCGTCCGCAGGGTGGCGTGCTCGGCCGCCTCGTCCGCGCCGATCCACACGTTCCAGTAGGGGTAGATCTGATCCTTCGCTTCCTTGCCCGCGTACAGCTCGGTGGCCTGGAACAGCCGCCGCTCGACCCCGCGCGTGTCGTAGATGTCGGTCGGCTGGACCTGGGCCCCGCGGAACTTCTTATTGCTGTTGTACTGCGTGAGGGCGCCCCAGGACTTGTTGCGGGTGGGGGCGGGGTTGTCCGGGTCGGCCGGCAGCGTCTTGAACAGCGGGGTCAGATCCTTGTCGAGGGCCACATCACCGCTGGCCGGCTTGACCCAGTTGACCCCCTGCTTGCCGAATTCGCCGAGTACATGGCCCTCGTCGGTGAAGAGGTAGTCGATCATCTTGATCGCGGCGATTTGCTCCTGCTCGCTCGCCTTGTTGGTGATGACGAAGGACGCCCCCGGCATGCTGGGCAGGTTGTAGGCGGCGTAGCTGGTGCCGTCCGGGCCCCTGAGCGGAGGCATCGCGTCGTAGTTCTTGTCCCGCCCGTCCTTCTGCCCGAGAGTGAGGAGGTTACCCACGTTCTGCGTGGTGGCCGCTCCGACGATGACCGCGTCCGCGTGGTCGCCCTTGGCCTTGAGCGCGTCGTAGTTCTGGGTGAAGGCGCCCTCGTCGATGAGCCCGTCGGAGTACAGCGAGGCGATGTACTTCAGCCCCGCACGCCATTTGTCCTGACTGGCCTGCAGTTGCACCTGGCCGTTGTTCAGCGCGAGCGTCGAAGGATATGCCTCGCCGGTCTGCGGGTCGTACAGGAAGGCGTTCATGAAGTACGTCAGCAGCGTCTCGGCCGTGTTGCCGCTCAGCGGGATCTCATCGGCCTTGCCGTTGCCGTTGGGGTCCTTGGTCTTGAACGCCGTCAGGACGGCGCGCAGGTCGTCGGTGGTGGCCGGCTGCTTGAGGCCCAGCTTCTTCAGCCAAGCGGAGTTCATCCACAGCTTGGCCGAGTACGAGCAGTGGAAGCAGTCGTTCCACTGTGGCAGGCCGTAGATCTTGCCGTCAGGGGCGGTGGCCATGGTCTTGAAAGCCGGTGTGTCGTTGAACGCCTTCTGGATGTTCGGCGCGTACTTGGCGATCAGGTCGTTCAGCGGCACGATGATGCCCTGTTTGGCGAACTTGAGCAGCTCGGCCTGGCTGAACTGGTCAACCCACGAGACGAGCAGGTACACATCGGGGTAGTCGCCGCTGGCCAGGGAGATCTGGCGCTTCTCCGAAGCCGGGCCGGCGTCGTAGGTGGTCGTCTGGAACTGGAGGTTGACCTTGAACTTCTCGCTCATCAGCTTGGTGAACGCGTTGGTCTTGTAGTCGACCGCGGCATCTTGCGGAGCGAAGATCGTGAGCGTGCCGGGATCGGACTTGCCGGCGTTCGCGCCGGAGGAACAGGCCGCGAGCGGCAGCATGGTCATGAGGACGGCGAGCATGGCCACCCGCCTCGGGGGACAGAGCATGGCAGGACCCTTCATGGAGAACATTGGCTAGCCCTTGACCGCGCCGATCAGGGCGCCCTTGGTGAAGTGCCGGGCGACGAACGGATAGATCAGCAGCACCGGAGCCGTCGAGACGACGATGAGGGAATACTTGAGCAGGTCGGCGAGATGGCGACGTTCGATCCCGGCCGCGGCGTCCATCCCGTTGCCGGGCGAGTTGAGGACGAGGATGTTGCGCAGCACCAGTTGGAGCGGATACAGATCATCGCTCTTCAGGTAGAGCAGCGCGTCGAAGTAGGAGTTCCACTGCATGATCGCGTACATCAGGGCGATGACCGCGATCATGGGCTTGGCCAGCGGCAGCACCACCGACCACAGGATGCGCAGGTCGCCGGCGCCGTCGAGTTCGGCCGCCTCGTACAGCGAGTCGGGGATGGAGTTGCGTAGGTAGGCGCGGGCGATGATGACCTGCCACACGCCGATCGCCTGCGGGAGGATCATCGCCCATCGGGTGTCGAGCAGGCCCAAGGACTGCACGACCAGGTAGGTCGGGATGATCCCGCCGGCGAACAGCATCGTGTACACGATGAAAGAGGTGATGACGCCGCGGCCGTAGAAGCCCTTGCGGGACAGCGGATAGGCGATGGCGATGGTCAGAGTGACGCTGACCAGCGTGCCCAACACGGTATAGAAGAGCGAGTTGGCGAACCCGCCGAGGATCTGCGGATCGCTGAGCACGACCTCGTAACCACGGATGGTGAAGTCGACGGGCCACAGCCACACACGGCCGGAGGAGACGGCGTTGGGGCTGCTGAAGGAACTGGAGAGGATGTAGATCAGCGGCAGCAGCACCACGGCCAGGAAGGTGAGGAGCAGCGCGTATACCGCGAACATGAAGACCCGGTCGATACCGGTGTTCTTGACCTTTCGTCCCTGCTTCACCACAGACCGCTCCCGGACACTCGCTTGGAGATGACGTTGACGCCGAGCAGCAGCACCAGATTGATGAGGGAGTTGAACAGCCCCACCGCCGCGGCTTGGCTGAAGTCGGCGTTGAGCAGCCCGGTCTTGTAGACGTAGGTCGCGATGATCTCCGACTGGCCGAGATTGAGCGGATTCTGCAGCAGGAACGCCTTCTCGAACCCGATCGCCATGATGTTGCCCGCGCCCAGGATCAGGATGATCACCGCGGTCGGCATGATGCCGGGAATGTCGACGTTAATGATCTTCTGTAGCCGGGTGGCTCCGTCGACCCGGGCGGCCTCGTACAGGCTCGGGTCGATGCCGGCCAGCGCGGCCATGTAGATGACGGCGGAGTATCCGGCGGTCTGCCAGATGTCGCTCCACACGTAGATGTGCCGGAAGTAGTCGGCGTTGCCGAGGAAGTCGGGCGCGTCCAGGCCGAAGAAGCCGAAGCCTTGGTCGACCAGGCCGATCCGCGGCGACAGGATGAGGATCGTCATGGAGACGATGACGACGGTGGAGATGAAGTACGGCGCGTAGGTGACCAGCTGCACCGTGCGCTTGAAGAAGCCCTGCCGGATCTCGTTCAGCGCCAGGGCCAGGATGATCGGGATGGGGAAGCCGGCCAGCAGGAAGTACACCGACAGCAGGAGGGTGTTGCGGACCAGCGTCCAGAAGACGGGATTGGAGAAGAATGCGGTGAAGTGCTTAAGTCCCACCCATTCACTGCCCCAGATGCCGTCGACGACGTTGTAGTCCTTGAAGGCGATGACCGAGTTGGTCATGGGCACATACTTGAAGACCACGAAGTAGGTGAGGGGCAGCACGATCAGCAGGTAGAGCTGCCAGTGCCGGCGCAGACCGCGCCTGAGCCCCGGCTTGCTGCGGTCAGCGACCATGGACCCTCACCTCGATGACCTCGGCCGGAGCTTGCGGGAACGCAACCTTCACGGCATGGATGAGGCGGCCGCGCAGGTCGAACGACATCCGTCCGTGCCGGGTGGTACCGGTGGCAGACTGCTCGAACGCTTGGCCGTCGGCGGAGACCGCCAGCAGGAAGGGCACCGAGCCCGGCTCGCCGAAGAGCACGGTGATCGTGTCCACCGCCCACAGGCCTTCGAGATCGATCCGGAGCCAAGCGCCCGGCTGGTTCGTGGCGCTGATCCAGCCTTCGGCGACGGAGTAGTCGGTGACCAGGTGAGCCGGGCGGTCGGCCGGTGAACTGCTGCTGAAGACGGGCCGCTTGGCCGACAGCAGGCGCGGGGACTCGGCGGAGGGCATGAACGACAGCGAGGGCGGGCCGGCGGGCAGGCGGCGGGGCTGGCCGTGCCAGTCTTCTCCGCCGACCGCCTCGATCGTCAGCTCTGTCGCCTCCAGCCCGTCGGCGTCGGCACGCAACGTGTTCGGACCGGCGAAGTAGGAGCGGAACTCGATCGCGCCGACACCGTCGAGCAGGCCGCGGTTGTCAGCGGACAGGGTGATCGAGGTACCGGTGGGGAAGATGCCGCCGCCTGCTACGACTTCGATGCGCACGGCGCGATCGTCGGCGACGACCTGGCCTGAGGCGTCGACCAGTGTCACGGTGATCAGGGTGTCGTCGGTGCCGTCGGTGGCGATCGTCATGCGGTCGGCGCTCAGCCGCAGCGCGGCCGCGGTACCGGGGAGCGGCCATGGGGGCGGTTCGATGCCCCGCATCTCGTGGCGGTACCAGTGCCAGGCCCGCAGCGGGAGGCGGAAGTAGTCGATGAATCCCATGCGGCCCATGTCGGGCACGATGCTGCCGTGGTGGAACCCGCACCAGAGCACGATCCCCGACCGCCAGGCGTAGTCGGTTTCGACGCCGTGCCCGTAGAGGGGGCCGTAGGTGCCGGGACGGTCTTCGATGACGCTGCCGTACTCGGAGACGATGCTGGGCCACGGCGGCTTGAGGAACAGCGAAGCTCCGTCGCCGTTGTAGCCGGCCAGGTCGCCGAGCTCGTCGAAGCCCCGGCGTTGAGCTCCGCCCACCGCGGCCGGCCGTGTGGGGTCGAGCTCGTGAACGAGGTCGACCAGGCGCTGGGTCAGCTGCTTGGCCTGCGGAATCACCTCGTCATCGGTGAAGAACACCTCATTGCCGGTGCTCCAGGCGATGACGCTGGGGTGATTGCGGTTGACGCGGATCATCTCGGCCATGGCGCGCAGGCAACTGTCTTCGAACTCCGCGCGGTCGGCCTCGTTGGGGGGATAGGCGCTCGCGATCCAGAAACCTTCGGCGTTCTCCCCGCCGATTCCCCAGAAGCACAGCTCGGACCAGAACAGCACGCCTTGGCGATCGCACTCGGCGGCGAACTCCTCGTGGTGGGGGTAGTGCGATCCGCGAATGAGGTTCATCCCGCTCTCGCGGATCAGCGTGACATCGCGGCGGATGCCGCTGTGGGTCGCGGCGTCGCTCCACCCGGCGCGGTCCTGGTGCACGTTGGCGCCGTGGATCGGCAGGTGCTCACCGTTGAGGAAGAAGCCCTTGTCGCTGGTGAACTCGACGGTGCGTACCCCGAAAGTGGTGACGGCCTGGTCCAGGCCAAGGCGCTGCTCCAGCGTGTAGAGGTGCGGCGTGTCGGGATGCCACAGCCGCGCCTGGGGCAGGGTGAGTTCCTGGCGGCAGGTGCGCGTGGCGCCGGCCGGCAAGGACACCGGCTGGCGCAGCCACAGGATCGACTCCCCGGCCAGGCGGATTTCGGCGGTCAGGTCACCGTCGAAATGAACGCCGCTGTCATTGACGAGTTCGGTGGCCACCTCGATGACGGCGTCACCGCCCACCAGCCGGCGCGTGGTGACGAACGTGCCGTACCAGGCGATGCGGGTGCGCTCGGTCACGATCAGGGAGACGTCGCGGTAGATGCCGCCGTTGAAGGTGTGTTCTCCGGCGCGGGGAGCCAGCCGCGGGTTCCACTCGTTGCTGACCCGCACGGCGAGCTGATTGGCCCCTGCGCGGACCGCGGTGGAGATGTCGATCGCGAAGGCGGTGTATCCGCCGAGATGCCGGCCCACCTGCCGGCCGTTGACATACACCTCGGCGTCCTGGAACACCCCTTGGAACTCCAGGGCGAGGTACTTGCCCAGATCCTCAGGGCGCACTTCGAGGACTCGGCGGTAGACGCCGCGGCCGACGTAGAAGCCGGTCTGCATGAAGTAGGGGATGCCGAAGGAGTGCGGCAGCCCAACGTCGTAGAAGTCGCTGTCGTCGAAGTCCTCGGCGACCGCGCCGGGCGGATCTTCGTAGGCGAACTTCCAGGCCGTGTTGATCAACGCCTTGCGGCGGGTCATGGCGTACCCGCCCCGGCCGTGACGGTGCCCAGGCGCACCGTCAGCGAGCAGGCGTGCGGGTAGAGCCGATATGCCGGGAAGGCGTCGGGACCGCACGAGGCGGAGCCGATGCCGTACTGGGCGATGTCGAGGTTGAGCCACAACCGCCCGTCGGGTACCAGGTCGCAGGTGTGGCGGGCGGCCTCCAGCGCATGACTGGTCCAGGGCCGTAGCGTCATGTCCACGCCGGTCGGCGCGGCGATGCGCAGGCCGTCCCCTGCGGGCCAGGTGATCTGACCCCAGCGGACTCCGCGCCGGTTTCCGTTCTCCTGCGGACGTAGGTAAGGCGTCTGCAGGTCGGCGACGCCGGCGCGGAAGCGGCCCAGGCGAACGGCCCGATGGCTGTCGCCGTAGGCCTCGCCAGGCCCCAGGCCGTACCAGTCCAGGACCGCGTCCCCGCCGGGCAGCCCGAGGCGGATGCCCAGCCGGGCCACGCTCGCCGCCTCGACGACGCCGTTGCCGTAGACGCGGCTGATGAGGTCGGTGTCGAACTGGCCGACCGGTCGCAGGTCGACGCGGAGTTCGAGATCGCCGGCCGCGTCGGCGCGCCACGTCATGCGGGCGCGCATACCCGCGTCATGGCCGGCGGCCATGCTCACAGTGTCGACGACCAGCGCGTCGTCGATGACGTCGGCGCTGACGGTGCGGTGCTGGAGGCGGTCGAGGCCGAGTTCGCGCCAGGCCGCGGCCTGCCCGCGATGGGCGCGGTCATTGTCGGTGGGTGCCCGCCACAGGTCCAGCCGCGGGGGCACGATCTCCATGTCGCCGAGGACGATGAGCCGGCCGTCGGCGTCGAAGTGTGCTGATCCGAGCCGCCAGCCTTCTCCTGGCTCGGGTGCCTTGTGCTGCCGAGGGAATGCGGGCGGCTCGGCGTCGGCCAGAATCCGCTGCGCGAGGGCGATTTCGTGCCCTGCGGGAACGCCGTTGCGGTCCTTGGCCGAGACGGCGCGCACGGTGAGGACGACCTGGCCAGAGGGTGCGCCTGCCATACGGGTGACGGTCTCGGTCAGGGCGACAGTGGCGCTCGCGCGCGGTCCGACGGCAGGCACGTCGAGGGTGCCCTCGTCCACGCGGATCCCGTCATCGTCCACCTGCCATTCGAAGGCCACATCGGCGGTGTCGATGTGGTCGTAGCGGTTGCGGACGAGCAGGGTGAGCCGGTCGCCGTGTTCGTCCAGGCACAGCACAAGCGGGGCGATCACCGCCTTGTACTCGAGCAGACCGGGCGAGGGGGTGCGGTCGGGGAAGACCAGTCCGTCGGCGATGAAGTTGCCGTCGTGCACGACCTCGGCGAAGTCGCCGCCGTAGGCGAAGTAGGTCTGTCCGGCGTTCGGGCCCTGGACGGCGACTTGCGTGATGCCGTGGTCGATCCACTCCCACACGAAGCCGCCGTGCAGGCGCGGGTAGCGGTCGAAGAGGGCTTCGTAGTCGGCCAAGCCGCCCGGCCCGTTGCCCATCGCGTGCGCGTACTCGCACAAGATCATGGGCAGGGCGCGGCGGTGCGTGTCGGCCGCGGCATCGACGGTGCGGTTGTCGGCGCCCATGCCGATGAGTTCCATTTCGGCTGTGTCGGAGTACATGCGGCTGTAGACGTCGACGTAGGAGCTGTCGTAGTCGCCCTCGTAGTGGATGAGCCGGCTGCCGTCGCGCTCGCGTGCCCACTCGGCCATCGCGCGCAGATTGTCGCCGGTGCCGGCCTCGTTGCCGAGCGACCACATGACGATGCTGGGGTGGTTCTTGTCGCGCTCGACAGTGCGGCGGATCCGGTCCAGGAAGGCCTCGCGCCAGCGGGGATCGGCCGACGGGTTGTTCTCCCACCCGACCAGGGCGAAACCATGCGTCTCCAGGTCACACTCGTCGATCACCCACAGGCCGTACTCGTCGCACAGGTCCAGGAAGCGGCTGTCGGGCGGATAGTGGCTGGTGCGTACGGCGTTGACGTTGTGCTGCTTCATCAGCAGGACGTCGGCGCGCATCGTCTCCAGATCGAGGGTGCGCCCGGTCTCCGGATGCCACTCGTGCCGGTTGACGCCACGAAAGCGCACCGGCGCCCCATTGACCGTGATGAGGCCGTCGGTGACGCGCACGGTCCGGAAGCCGATGCGCAGAGCGATGCTCTCTCCCGGACCGCGCAGCGTGCCGGAGTAGAGGCGGGGCGTCTCGGCGGTCCAGGGCTCGACGCCGCCGATCCGGCGTGCCTCGCCGGTGAGCAGGCCGGTGATGTCCAGCTCAGGGATATCGATCAGGGACGGGACGTCGCAGTCCACCCGCAGGATGCCTTCGCCGGTCAGGTGGTCGAAGTCGGCGTGGACGAAGTGGTCGCCGATGGCGTCCGCCGGCCGCTCGATCAGGCGCACCGAGCGGAAGATCCCGGAGATCCACCACATGTCCTGGTCTTCGAGGTAGCTGGCGGCCGACCATTGGTGTACGCGCACGGCAAGCAGGTTGACGCCGTCGTGCAGCGCGTCCGTGACGTCGAATTCGGTGGCGAGCCTGCTGCCGGTGCTCCAGCCGATCTCGATGCCGTTGATCCAGACCGTGAAGTGGGAGTCGACGCCTTCGAAGCGCAGCACCCACCGAGCCGCCGGGGTAAGGCGCCCCAGGTCAAAGCTGGTGCGGTATTCGCCGGTCGGGTTGTCGTCCGGGGGATGGGGCGGGTCGAGCGGGAACGGATAGATCAGGTTGGTGTACGCGGGCAGTCCGAAGCGGGCCTCGTCACGATCGAGCAGTGCACCGCTGGGCGAGCGCAAGCCGTTGATCTGCCACGAACTGGGCACCGGCAGCATGTCCCAGCTTGAATCGTCGAAGCAGGGCTGTTCGAAGTCGCGGGTCATGGCCCGAGGCGAAGGGGTGAGGCGGAAACGCCAGTCGCCTTCGAGGTCGAAGGTGCGAGCGTCGCTGTTCGCGCTCGCGCGTGGCGCGAGTCGGCCGGCACCCGGTTCGAATGACGACAGGCGGGCTGGTGTGGAGAAGAAGGGCACGATGTACAGCTCTCAGAGGGGGAGCGGAAACGGCCGCACTGGCGACCGTGAACGTTCACGGCATGACCGTGAACGTTCACGGTCTCTCCGTGAAACATCACCGTAAAGAGCGGGTTCCCCCGTGTCAATGGGGGTGGATCAAGCGGATTCTCGCCACAGCATGTGCGGGCGTACCGTTCGCCTCATGGACGGCAGCACGCCGAAGTCGGCGGCGGCGAGAGCGTCGGCTATGTCCAACGCGCCGCTGACCAGGGCGTGGCGATCGATCGAGACCGTCGTCAACGTCGGATGCACGGCCTCGCCCAAGGTCAGACCGTCAAAGCCGCAGATTTTGACCTGGCGCGGCACCTCGATGCCGAGAGCGTGCGAAGCCTGCACCGCACCGATCGCCATGAGGTCATTGAAGGCCAGCACCGCGTCCATGTCCGGATATGTGGCGACAAGCTCGGCGAACGCCCGGCCGCCACCGGCCATCGATTCCTCGCCGACGACGACCATGCCTGCCGACTCGCCGCCGACGAGTTCCTCGAAGTAGCCACGCCGTGGCGAGGGCGCGTAGGTCGGCGAGGCGCGCAGCGAATAGGAGGAATCGATCATCCCGATGCGCCGCGCCCCCTTGGCACGCAGCGCCTGGATCGCCTCTCGCACACCTTCACGTATGTCGACTTCGACGGAATGCATGCCGGGCAGGCTGCTCGGCCGTTCCAGCATCACGAGCGGGATGCCGCCGCTGGCCCGTGCGAGGTCCTCATCATTCTGCATGAAGTGCCCGATGAACACGTCCACCTGCCCCGACAGCATGTCGAGCGCGTTCGGCTCCTCCTCCGTCTCCGTCGAGGCAATCACCACGTGCCAGCCGCGCTCTGCTGCGGCATTGAGCAGGTCTCCGGCGATCTCGGTGAAGTACGGGTTGCGGAAGGAGGCCACTAAATACCCCATCGCACGAGTCTTCTTCCGCACGACGAGGTTGCGAGCGAACCGGCTCGGCCGGTACCCGAGCTTCTGGCAGGCTTCCAGCACACGCTGCTTGGTCTGTTCGTTGATCTCTCCCATGTCATTGATCGCCCGGGTCACCGTCTGCCGGGAGACACCTGCGGCCTGGGCCACATCGTTGATCGTCACACGTTTAGCCATTGCCTGATGGTACGGCTGTTCACCTGGCATAGGCCGCGCGCCGGGCCTGTGGCGCGATGGGAAGAGCGGACCGCAGGCCATCGCAACCTGCGATGACCTGCGGTCTTGCGTGTGCTGTCAGGCCTTCGGCGTGAGGTTTCTGATCGCGGTGAGCAGCGCGTCGCTTGCCTGGTCGATTTCGGCCTGGCCGGCGAGGTCCGATCCGGCGGTGTTCAGGGCGGCGTCGAGAGCCGCCAGGCCGGCCTCGGCGTAGCGGTCGCGATCGACCGCCTCGGCTTCGGCTATGAGCAACTCGAGCAGGGTACGGTCGTCGTGCCTGACGAGGAACTCGACCTCGGCCACGTTGGTGTTGCCGCCGACCGGGAAGGCGACGCGCAGCCGTTGGTAGGCGGGCGTTCTCGGGAAAGTCACCTCATACCAGCGAAGCTCGGAGATGACGCTCACGGTGTGCAGGTCCGTCCAGGTCGAACCGCCATCGGCCGAGCCCTGGAAGACGGCGCCGTTCATCCGCGCGACGTTGCCGACCCGCGGGTGGTAACGCAGGGCGTCCAGCGAGACCGCCTGGGGCAGCCGGACGTCGATCCATCCGGTGGCCGTGGTGGTGTCGGTGACCGTGGCGAGGTCGCCGTCGAAGGCCCGCCAGCCGTTGTCCGCCGCGGTCCCGTCCCCTCCCCATGGCGGCGTGGACGCCGTCACCATGGACGGATCCACCGGCACCTCGGCCAGCAGCGAGCTGACCGGCACGAGCTCGGCCACGGCGGCGTAGATGCGGTTGATCAGCGTTTCCTCCTCGCCACCCGCCTTGGCTTCCGTGATCGTCTTGGTCAGCAGGAAATAGCTGCCCTTGGTGTAGTCGGCCGCGGGCAGCTTCTCGGCCTCGGCGATCACCTTGGCGAGCGGCTCGGCGGTCGTCATCAGCATGCCGGAGCCCGGCCGTTCCGTGCCGTCCGCGCCGATTGTGCTCACCTTGTAGAAGCGGGTGCCGTAGCGGAGCGGCTCGTCGGTGAAACTGAAGGTCAGCGCGCTGGACAGCACCTTGCGCCACGACCCGGCCGCCGCGTCCTTGCGGTAGACGTTGAAGCGGGTAGCGGTGCCCGGCTTACTCCAGCGCAGGGTCACCTGGTCCCTGGCCCGCTCGACGCGGGCGTACAGCGTGCCTGCGGGTTGCTCGGCGATCGTGACGTCCTTGAACGTCGCCGCGACCGGCGCCGCCGCGCCCGCCAGGACGGCCTCGGGGAACGGGGTGAACAGCTCGCCCACGTACGTCCACGCCCGCCCGTCCTTGCCGGCCCAGGCACGGACGATGTGGGAGTCGGCGTCGCGGACGAGCTTGAGATAGGGGTAGTCGGCCGCGTCGAGGCTCGGGATGGTGGCCATGAGCGGGCTACGCCGTTGGTCCTGCCAGTCGTGGCGGGAGTCCCGGGTCCGGTTCCGCAGGACGAGCTTGCCCGAGGCGTCGGCGCCGAAGTAGATGTAGCGGGCGTCGGCCCGCAACATCAGCCCGCCGGCGCCTTTCACCTTGGCGCTGATCGAGCCGCTGCCGGTGAGGACCTCGTTGGAGAACAGCAGCCGGTCGTCGATGGCGCGCTTGTCGAGGTAGTAGTCGTCGCCCTCGTCCAGGCCGGTGCCGTTGCCGCCGGACAGCTCGATCTGGTGCCTGCCGGTCTTGACCGTGCCGGTGACCTCGCCGATGCGATCGACCGGTGTGGCGGGCACGGTCGCGGCCTGCGACTCCCAGCCGGAGCCGTCCCGGTTGACCGCGGTCACCGTATAGGAGCGTCCCTTGCCGTCGGCGTCGGTGAAGGAGGTGCCGCGCACGCGGGTGGCGATCACCTTGCCATCCCGCTTGATCGTGTAGGACTCGGCACCGGCAGCCGGCTTCCAGGTGAGCACAGCGCCCCGCTTGTCGCGCAGCGCCTGGACGAAGTCCACGCGGTGCGGCTTGACCTGCTGCTCGATCGCGGTGTCCAGCCTGAGCACCATGGCCGTCTCCGGCGGCACTCCGGCCTTTCCCTTGGCGACGGGCTTGCCCGACACCAGGTCGACGGCGCTGGCAGGCACGTCGAGCTGGTAGGTCTTGGCGTTGCCGTACTCCTGGCGGGTGGTGTTGAAGACGAACAGGTAGGGGCCGTAGCGGGCGGTCAGGAAGTCGGCGTAGCCGGAGTAGGGGGTGTCGAACTCGAAGTTCTCCCTGCGCACGGTGCCGACGCCCGGCTGGTGAGCGATCGGCGCGATCTCTCCGGCCAGTGCCTGGGGCAGCGTGCCGTCGCCGGTCTGCTGGTCCTCCATGAAGTCGACGTCGATGTTGTCCATGCGCAGGTAGTAGTCCTGGTAGGACAACTGGGCGTCGGTGGCGATCTGCACGGTGTCGTCGTGGTCGCGGTTCAGCACGTGCAGCCTGCCGTTTCCGGCGTAGCCGCGCTGCCGTTCGAACAGCGAGCCGAAGATACGCGTGTCGCCGTCGCGCAGCGAGACGAACATGTTGTCCACGTCGGCGAAGGCGAACCGCTCATAGTCGGCGGGGTCGACCTTCAGGGCCGCGAGCTGTTCGGAGGTGTACTGGTCGAAGTCGGTCTGGGGAAGCACGACGCCGGCGGGCTCGTGCTCGCGCAGGTAGGCGTAGGTCTCGGGCAGCCACAGGTCGTACTTGTTCTTGGACTGGACAGAGCCGAACTCGTTGAAGTACTGGTTGTCGGCGAGCTGCTGCTGGGCGAAGCCGACCGCCTCGAGCGCGTAGCGCCGGTACGGCTTCCACTGCTCGCCGGCGTACTGCTCGGCGTGTTCGGCCATGTGCTTTTCCAGCGCGACATAGGTCATGATGCGGCCCTCGCTGACCCTCAGCCCGTAGGCCGGCCAGCCGGGGTAGCCGGTGTTGCGCTCGTCGGTGACCATCTCGGCGCGCATGACGCGCTTGCCGTTGTCGTCGATGCCGGAATGGCGGGTGTAGCCGCGGGCGTGCAGGTTCTTCAGCGCCAGCTTGAGGATCTCCTCGTTGAGACTCTCGTCGCCCTTGTGGCCCAGCGTCCTGAAGAACCATTCGGGCAGGTAGTTCGTGGCTTCGCCGTAGTTGGCGACAAAGGTGTTCTCCCTGGTCAGGCCGGCTTTGGTGATGCCGGTGTAGTGCTCGCCGTACGGCAGGCGGCGTACCAGTTCGCCGTCGGCGTCGAGCTTGCTCTTGGCCAGCCCCTTGCCGACGATCTGAACGGTGTCGTCGGTGAAGCGGGCCGTGGTGTCGTGCCAGAAGAGGGAGTGGTAGAGGTCCAGGTCCTTGCCGTCGGGGGCGACCAGCACCTCTTCGCCGAGGAACGGCGCCGCGCCCAGCGCCTCCAGCGCGATCCGGTGGCTGCGCTCCTTGCCTTCGTAGAACTTCGAGCCGATCACCCGCAGCCCCTCGTGCGCCTCCCACGCGCCCTCGTAGGTGAACATGACCTGGTTGTAGATGTAGGACAGCCTCGATCGGGCGAAGTCGAAGTTCGCCTTCAGCACCCGCTCATAGGCCTCCCGTCTGGTCAGCTCGCCGCCGTTCCAGTCGACCCCCTTCAGCGAGGTCGGCCCGTCCTGGGTGCCGGTGACGAATGGTTGATCCAGGAATGCCGGGAAGTCCGCACCGAGCAGGTCCTCGACGATGTACAGCGCCTCGCCGAGCGCGCCGTAGTAGCCACCCCAGTCGCCCTGGTGGCCGCCACGCAGCAGCAGTTGGGTGTTGCCGTAGTAATCCTTGACGTGGTTGTCGATCACCTTGAGCACCCGGGCGACGGCGGCCTTGCGCAGTTCGGGCGTGTTGGCCGGGCACCAGGGCTCATGCAGCGCAGAGGCGTAGAAGCGCAGGTCGTCCTGGTAGCGGACGATGGACAGCTTGCGGTCGGGCGCGGCGTCAATGGTGGCGCTGTACTGGTTGAACAGGTTGATCTGGCTCTGCCGGTAGCCGTCGATCATCGCCTGCTTCTCCGCCTCGGTGTGCCCGGGGGCGGGTGTGGTGTCCGGGGTGAGCCTGCCCTGTTTCTCCCCCGAGACGTCAAGGTAGGCGCTGGTGTGCGTGTAGGCCTTGTAGTAGCCGCGGGAAGGCGCGGTCACGGGCTGGCTGAAGCCGCCGTCGTAGGTGCGGACCGTCATCTCCACGACGTTCTGTCCCTGGGTGTGCATGAGCGGCAGCATGATCGTGCTGTAGGAGAAGCGGCCGGGCAGCGGCCGGCTCGCACCGACGTTGATCGCCTCGTAGTCACCGGAGCGTCGGTAGCCGATCTGCTCGCCGTTGACGTAGGCGATCGTCTTGTATCCCGAGGCGTCGCTTCCCCAGAACTTCAGCGTGAAGTAGTTCTGGGCGACCGGGTCGACCTTCATCTTGAAACGCAGCTCACCGACCTTGACGCTCGGTGGGTTCGTCGGCGTGGCCACGCGGGCCTTCTCCCCCAGCGCTCCGTCCACCACCGAGGTGAACTCCGCGCTCAGGCCATGGGCCGACTCTGACACCGTGTCGCCGAAGGTGATGGAGTCCCCTTGGGCCGGGGGGATACCGGCGGCGGCGGGTAACGCACCAAGGGGAATCGGGAGCAGCAGGCCGACGGTGAGCAGGACATGACACAGCCTCCAGCGGGGCATGGTGAATCGATCTCCTGACCTGGATGAGGGATGCCGGGAACGGGATGTCAGGCGAGGCGGATGAGCCTCCATCGCTGCGGCAGCCCGCCTGTGTCGGTCCACTGCACGACCGCCGCCCCTTCTGCCGCGGTGTTGCCGTTGTCCAGCGCCTTACCGCTCATGACGCTGACCAGCTTGTACGCGCCGCTGCCCA